>NZ_JAJENT010000359.1:0-14612 GCF_035615515.1 Phormidium sp. CCY1219 | reverse complement strand
TCCATAGACATTGCCACGATGTCAAGACTGCCAGTGATGGTAGCCTCGGTACCTATGACAAAGGCCAAATTGTTGAGTCCCCGGATGAGGTGAAAATCTCAAGTCCGGTTCTGAAGACGAGTAGTTCTGGTGACGGAATTGCTTAGTTTAACCGGGAATCCTTGCGGTTTATTTCCTTGGCAAACCACCCCCGATGGGCTTGCTTCGCGCTTCAACTGTGGCACAGCTTGTTCGCGAATCCCACCGTACCGCCCCATCCTGTGGGACTCCCACCCCCTACCCCGAACAATCCCGGGGTGCAGCGATCGCCAATCCTTCAGCATCCTCTTGGTGTTCTATAGGATAAATCTATTGATTCCCACCGTCTCGACGCCGGGAATTTCCTTGACCAGCTCTGACGAGAAAGCGCTACAATTTTGCCCACTTTCCTCTCCACCCTGGCACAACACAATTTTGCTTTAAATGCCGCGCCTAAATTGTCACAACGGCTAGCCTCAACTTTTCCCCTCAGCCCGACCTCGCCCCCGCAACTGCTTCGTTCTCCCTTCACTTTCCTTTTCCGCAATTTCCTAGAGAAAAATTTACTCGCGGGCGACCTTATAATAAAATTTATTAAATTTTATTGATGTTGAATCAGCAAAGCACACCCTAAACCCTGAAAAATAATAAATTTTATTTCGGGATTTACTGACAATAAAAGTGATTGGAGGAGCGTAAACAAAAATGGCAATTTTACACGGGAGTTGGGTACGCAGGGAAGATGTAAACCAACTGGAAAATCCGGGGGATTATTTGTGGATTTGGGGAGAAACTTGGCGCAGGATGACCGAGGAAGAATCCGCCGACCTCGAAACCGTACCCGCCCATCCCTTGGCGATGACCCAAGCAGAATTAATCGACTTTCTGCAATCCCTAGAAGCCTTATGTCGCCTGCATTGGACCTTGCCCCCGGATGCGATCCCCAAAAAGACAAAAGGCAGAAAAGGGAGAAAAGGAAAGGCAAGCGAAAATACCCCCGGGTTCGATCGCTGGCAAACCCTGGCGATCGCTATGCCCACCTATTTGCCCCCGGAAAGCGACCTGCCCGTTCCCCTGCATTCCGCCTTCCCCGCATCGGAGACTCCCCGGTATCTCTATCCCTGGACAATCGAGGGACTGTGCCTCACACCCCAAGAAGCAATGGAGTTTTTATCCGCTTTGCCCCTCGGAGAGGCGATCGTCGGCGAGGCGTTTATCGGCGCACCCTTGCGATTTTGGTCCCATGTCGCCCGCTGGAGTCTGGATCTGCAAGCGCGCTGCAAGTTTTTACCCAAACTGGAACATCAATTAGAAGGAGGCGCGATCGCCACTTGGCAACCTCTCCTCGACAGCGACACCGATCGCCAGCGCATCAATCACTTTAGCAAACAAATGCCGCTGGTATGTCGCACCTATCAGCCTCCTAACCTCGGCGATGCCCTCGCCGTCAATTTACCCCCAGACCCCCAACCCCTCCTGCGATCGTTCCTCAGTCACACCATCGACGCCCGGGTTCGCATGGCAATCAGTGACGATTCTGTGCCGAATTTAGCTACTCCCGTGCGCGAATGGCTGCACGCCTTGGTCTCCGATGATGCCACCCTCCACGCAGAAGCCAAGGCGATCGGCAAAATCGAATCCGCCTTGGACAGTTGGACCGCCCCGGTTCATCATCATTTAGCCGGACAACAACAGTTTCGCGCCTGCTTCGAACTGGTTCCCCCCCAATATGGCGATAATCGCTGGACCTTGCAATACTTTTTACAAGCCGTAGACGATGTTTACTGTTTGCTAGATGCCAAAACTATCTGGAACAATCCGGTAGAACAATTTGTGTATCAAGGGCGGCGCATCGAACGTCCCCAGGAAACCTTGCTCAGCGGGTTGGGTTTGGCATCTCGCTTGTTTCCTCCCATCGAAGAAAGTCTCGATACCCAACGCCCGCAATATTGCGCCCTCCAACCGATGCAAGCCTACGAATTTATCAAATCCGTGGCTTGGCGATTTGAAGATAGTGGCTTGGGCGTAGTATTGCCCGAAAGTCTCTCTCCCAAAGAAGGAATTGCCAGTCGTCTGGGATTGAGCATTCGCGCCGAAACTCCCGGCGGTCCGCGAGGAGGTTTGGGATTGCACAATCTGCTCGATTTTAAATGGGAACTGACTATCGGCGGAAAAAGAATCTCCAAAAAAGAATTCGATCGCCTAGTCGCATTAAAATCTCCCTTAGTCGAAATCGATGGCGAATGGGTCGAACTGCGAGAGCAAGATATCCGCGCCGCCCAGGAATTTTTTAAATCCCGCAAAAACCAGATGTCTCTCACGTTAGAAGATGCACTCCGGTTGGCCACTGGAGACACCCAGGCGATGGAAAAATTGCCCGTGGTCAAGTTTGAAGCCGGGGGACAACTCGAAGAATTGCTCAATACTTTAAACCAGAAGCGATCGCTCGCAGAACTGGAAAAACCCACCCACTTTAACGGCGAATTGCGCCCCTACCAAGCCCGAGGTGTCAGTTGGCTTTCCTTCCTAGAACGCTGGGGTTTAGGCGCTTGTTTGGCCGACGATATGGGTCTGGGTAAATGCTTGGCTCCCGACTCCCTAATTGCCGTCAATGGCTGCTTGCAAAAAGCCGAAGAAATCTGGGAAACTTATGCCGAACCCCCTCACTTCGATGGCGAAGGATTTTGGGCGGAACCTATCGCATCATTGTGGGTGAATTCGATTGACAATCAAACCCATAAAATAGTACAATCAAGGATTAAGCGACTCTATCGGCAACAGGTGGCCGAAAAATTGCGAAAAGTCACCCTAGAAGATGGCAGCAGCATCACCATTACTCGCCGTCATCAACTGCTGACTTCCCAGGGCTGGAGCACCGAGTTTCAAATTGGCGATCGCATCGGCATCCCCGTCAAATTACTCTGGCACGGACAACCCGAAGACCCGGATTTAGTCAAGTTTTTCGCATGGCAACTCGCCGTCGGTTATGAAGAAAACCACGATGCAATGGTAACAATTTCTCCTTCCTACTCACAACGGATGGAAGATTTAGTCCAAACCCTGCAACGCTTGGCTCAACGCCATAACCTGGATATCGATAGTCCCACAATTGTCACCGATTCTAACTCAGTTTCTCGCCTGCGCTTTACCAGTCCTTCCTATCAAGAGTTTTTGGCATCCAAAGACTATCGATGGGGGAATTTATCGGCGGAAAAATCCATTCCCTCGTTTATCATGCAGGCAGATGGAGAGAGCGTGCGGCTGTTTCTACAGCATTATTTCGATGCAGCAGAAACAGTAATTTTACCGATGCAGCACCGGATTGAAATAACCACCGCTTCTTTCCAAATCATCCAGCAACTCTCTGCATTATTGCGACGATTGGGGATTTGGCTGCATATCGCATCCCCAGAACAATCTACCAATGATGGAAGTGGCATTTTCCGCCGGGATTATATCGGCATTCTGGCGGGAAGCAGCGCGGGAAAATTTGGCGAAGAGATTGGATTTAGCCATCCAGAGAAACAGGGGAAACTAGAAGAACTGTGCGATCGCCTCAGCAATTCCCATGCAGAACATATTTCCGCCGCCGATAGGGTTGCACCTGCAGGAGAAGAAACACCATTGCCCCTAGATGAGTTGGAGATGCCCAATTCCGTGGATGGGAAAACTTCCGAAACGGTTTCTCGGCCCAATTTAGAACCCGTGGCGGTGGGAAGCGAATCGCTTGTGATGGGGAAAGGTCAAGGAGAAGATTGTCCGATTCCGCCCTCGCAATGGAAGACGCCCACCGGGGAGGTTAAACAGTTGGGAGAAACTCAAGCAAATCTGCCAGAATTGTGCGATCGCGAGGTATTGTATTGCCCGATCGCCAACATCGAAGAGATTGACTATTGCGGGTGGGTGTACGATTTTGAAGTCAGCGATCGGCACAATTTTGTCGCCAATCACATTCTGTGCCACAACACCATCCAAACCATCGCCTTTTTGCTCCACTTGCAAGAACAAGAAGCCTTAGACAATCCCGTGTTATTGATTTGTCCCACCTCCGTATTGGGAAACTGGGAACGGGAAGTAAACAAATTTGGTTCCAAACTGAAAGTGATGGTGCATCACGGGGACAAACGTCTCAAAGGGAAAAAATTCGCCACCGGGGTGAGAAAGAAACACTTGGTGATTACCAGTTATGCCCTAGTGTACCGCGATGCAAAAGACCTCAACAGCGTAAATTGGGCGGGGATTGTGGTAGATGAAGCGCAGAATATTAAGAATCCCCAAGCGAAGCAGTCGAAAGCGGTGCGCCAATTGATTGATGAGAAAAATCAGCCGTTTCGCATTGCGTTAACCGGAACCCCGGTGGAAAATCGACTGCAAGAATTGTGGTCGATTATGGATTTTCTCAATCCGGGATATTTGGGGGCGCGGGAATTTTTTCAGCGCCGATTTGCTACCCCTATCGAACGATATGGGGATAAGGATTCCTTGGAAACCTTGCGATCGCTGGTGCGCCCCTTTATCCTGCGTCGGCTCAAAAGTGACAAGGATATTATCCAAGACTTGCCCGAGAAACAAGAAATGGTAGAATTTTGCGGGTTGTCTTTGGAACAGGCAAAGCTCTATCAGAAATTAGTGGATGAAGCTTGGGCAGACATTGAGTCTTCAGAAGGGATTCAACGACATGGGGTAATTTTAGCCCTGCTGACAAAGCTCAAGCAAATTTGCAACCATCCGGCACAGTTTTTGAAACGGAAAACCCTGGAAAATCCCCATCGTTCGGGGAAAATGCAGCGGTTGGAAGAGATGTTAGAAGAGGTGTTAGCAGAAGGCGATCGCGCCTTGATTTTCACTCAATTTTCCGAATGGGGCAAACTCCTGCAACCGTATTTAAAAGAGAAATTCGGGCGCGAGGTGTTGTTCTTCTATGGCGCAACCCGCAAAAAACAACGGGAAGAAATGGTCGATCGCTTCCAACACGATCCCCAAGGGCCGCCGATTATGATTTTATCGATTAAAGCCGGTGGGGTGGGGTTGAATTTAACCCGCGCCAATCACGTGTTCCACTTCGATCGCTGGTGGAATCCGGCGGTGGAAAATCAAGCCACCGATCGCGTCTTTCGCATCGGGCAAACCCAACAGGTGCAAGTGCATAAATTTGTCAGCACCGGCACCTTGGAAGAAAAGATTCACGACTTAATTGAAAGTAAGAAAGAATTGGCAGAACAGGTGGTGGGTGCCGGCGAACAATGGTTAACCCAGTTGGATACGGATCGACTGCGAAACTTGCTCGTACTCGACCGGAATGCGGTGATTGATGAACAGGTGGAATGAGGGAAACCCCGTAGGGTGGGCAATGCCTACCCTACCCTCTGGGGGTCATTTTTTGTATAAGTTTAGAACACAGAATCAACGATAATGACTTACAACAGCGAAGTTGACCAAGAATGGTGGGCGCAGCAGTGGATCGACCTGCTGAATTCTTATCGGTTTAAGAAGCGATTGGAACGGGGGCGAAATTATGCTCGACAGGGCAACGTACTCGGGATTGAGTTTGCGGGACAAAAAGTAGTAGCGCGGGTCCAAGGGACAGAACCGGAACCCTATAAAGTGTCGCTTTGGTTAGACCCGCTAACGGATGAAGATTGGAATTATGTGATTCAAACCTTGGCAGAACGGGCGATTTTTTCGGCTAAATTGTTGGCGGGAGAAATGCCGACGAATATTGAAGAAGTGTTTGCGGCAAATGGGGTGAGGTTGTTTCCGTTTACGTTGGATGAGGTGCATTCGCGCTGTAGCTGTCCCGACAAGGCGAATCCTTGCAAGCATATTGCGGCGGTGTATTATTTACTCGGGCGTCGCTTTAGTGAAGACCCGTTTGTGTTGTTTCAATTGCGCGGTCGCGAGCAAGAGCAAATTATGGCCGCACTCCGACGGATTCGGGGGATGGAAAATGAGGAAGAGACAGAACCGGAGGCGGTGGAAATTCGGAAAAGCAAATATCCGCAACCGCCGCTTGATGTGGAGAAGTTTTGGAAATATAATGAGCAATTAGAGTCGGGATTAGTGGTGATTGCACCCGCACCGAGTAGCGAAACGGTGTTGGATTTGTTGGGGACGATTCCGCTCAAACCTGCCGCTACGGGGAAGGCGGCGATGCAATCGTTAAAGACGATTTACCAGACGGTGAGTCAGCAGGCGATTTTAGCGGCTCTAAATCGGGAAGGGTGAGGAATAGGGGGGAGATAAACTGTTATTGGAAATCGGTGATTTTTCCTCTATGAACCAGTGGGCAAGGCGGCTTGGATTTAGAGAATAAAGGAGGTTGAAAAGTCTTTTTAGCTGAGTTTTTGGGTAACGGAGGAAACGGGTATTTTTAGGGTAAAAGTGCTGCCGGATCCTAAGTGGCTTTCGACTTCGAGCTGTGCGTGATGTTTCTGGGCGATCGCCTGCACCAGTGCCAAGCCAAGCCCTGTGCCTCCAGTTTCACGACAGCGATCGCTATCCACACGGTAGAAGCGCTCAAAAATGCGGGTGTGTTCTTTTGCATCCATGCCAATTCCCGTATCTTTAACCGCAATACAGGCAAGGCGATCGCGGCGAGTTAAATCTATCATCACATGACCGCCACGCGGCGTGTATTGGATTGCATTAGCAATTAAGTTAGAGACCAATCGGTACAGTTGGGATTCATTCCCCGACACATAAATATGCTCATGGGGAAGTTGATTGACCAGATGAATTTCTGCCATCGTTGCCAGTTCTAAAAATTCTTCGGTCAAATCATTAATTATATCGTTTAAGCAACAAGACTCACAAGAGGTTGGGGATGAATTTTGCTCGAGACGGGTTAACAAGAGTAAATCTGCAACCAAATGGCTCAAGCGGCGTCCCTGTCGCTCAACAGTTTGGAGCATAGTCGAAATATCCTGCTGATTCGAGTGCGGCACTCGTAAAATCGCTTCTACAGTCGCTAAGAGACTGGCGAGAGGCGATCGCAATTCATGGGCAGCATTAGCAGTAAACTGTTGCTGCTGCTGATAAGATTGGTAAATCGGCTGCATAGCTAATCCCGAAAGCCACCAACTCGAAAGAGCAACCAAACCTAACGCAATAGAAAATCCGACCGCCAAAATCCATTGCATCCGCTTGACTTCAGCATCAAAATTTTCTAAAGTCCGGCCAATTTGTAAGTATCCCCAAGATGACTTAGAACGATGAACCTGCGCGGAATGGCTGGCATAGTGACTGTGTAAAATGATAGTAAATTGGTGATAGCGAATGCCATTGGAACTGCGAAATGTTTGCCAAGGTGCAGAATTGAAAGTGGTAGAAATGCCGCGAGGTTGATTGGGGGAAAAGGCAAGAAGTTTGCCTTGGTGACTAAACAGACGAATATAGTAAGTATTGCGATCGCTAATGCCAGTGGTATGTCGTTGAATCAACGTTGGGCTGACATTACAAGGCTGTTGAGCCACGCAAAGTTCGGGCAAAATACGCCGCAAAACAGCCGTTGGCTTTCCAGAAGTGGGTAGCATGGGTTCCAAACTATCGTGGAGCGTGCCTGCGATCGACTTTATTTCCCGTTCCATTGCCGCCCAATTCGACTGAATGAGGGAGCGATACAGACTCAATCCTGACAGACTCAAAATCACCGCCATCACACCAGCATACCAGAGTGCTAAACGGGCACGACTGCGACGAAAGAGTTGATGGCTATTCATAGCAGAGGAAGTTCACAGGGAGGTGTTGAATCGATAACCCTGACCGGGAATCGTTTCGATAGGGCAAGTGCAGCCATAGCTAGCTAATTTCCGGCGCAATAACCGCATGTGGGCTGCCACCACATTACTCAGGGGTTCTTCTTCAAAATTCCAGAGTTGATCCCGAATCTTGCTCCCCGAAATAATCCGATCGCAATTTTGCATGAGGTAGGCAAAGATTTGAAATTCCTTGATGGTTAAAGGAATAGTTTGCGCGGGTTGCTCTAGCCCAAAACAGAGGGCATTATTTCCATAATCGAGAGTGAATGGCCCAACGGTGAGGGTGGGGGGTTGGAGTTGGGGCGATCGCCTCTGAAGTGCCCGCAACCTTGCCAATAATTCGTCCATCACAAACGGTTTGACCAAGTAATCATCCGCTCCAGCATCCAGCCCTTTAACCCGGTTTTCAGGCTCACCCAAAGCCGTAAGCATCAGCACGGGTAAAGGATTCTGGTGCGATCTCAGACGCCTGCATAACTCTAATCCGGATAGCCCCGGGAGAAGCCAATCCACGATCGCCACGGTGTAATCCGTCCACGGGTTGTCCAGATAGTCCCATGCCTGAGTACCATCCACCACCCAATCCACCACATATTTTTCGCTGATTAACACTTGTTTGATTGCCAGTCCCAAATCCGCTTCATCTTCTACCAGCAGAATCCGCATCGCTCCATGAAATGAACCACAGGCTTGATTTTAGCAAAACCGCCCTTATTTCACCTGAATTTCATCTGCCCTGTGGCAGATTGGGGAGTGTTTTACAGCGTGAGGAGTTATGATGAAGCCTTTTGCGATAATCAGCGGTCTGCTTGCAGTGGGTTTAGCCGTCACTGCGCCCCCAGTTGGGTTGGCCCATGTGGGGCATGGAGATGAATTCCAGGCACAAGGAGGTATTGAACGAGTGCCGGTTAATCCCGAAACCGATGGAATCATGGGGATTGTGGTCGCGCCGATCGCTTCTGCGGCAAATGGTAGCTCCTCGGTGATGGTGCCTGTCACCGCCTTGGTCGATGCAGACGGGAAACAGCTAGTTTTTGTGCAATACGAAAATTTTTATGAGCCAGTGGAAGTGACCACCGGTGCCACCGAAGGGGAATTGATTAAAATCACCCAGGGATTATCCGTTGGGGAGAAGCTGGTCACTCAGGGGAGTTTGTCCCTCTATGCCGAATCGCGCAAAACCCAAACTGCCGATTCGGCGGCGGGTACAGATGCGATCGCCGCTTCCCAAACTGAGGATGTAGCCGCTGGTACAGATGAGATTGACGCTTCCCAAATTGGCGAGGCCCAAGCTCAGGCAAACTCTAGCGGCACAGCCCACAGCGACGATACCTCGGGCAATCTTGCCTTGGAGTCTGGCGAATCCACTCAACCTTCTACGGGTTTTCCAATGGCAACTGTTGCCACCTTTGGTGGGGGAACCTTGCTAGTGGTGGGGGCGATCGCCGCGATCGGCAACCGCAAGAAAGGGGGTGTGTAATTTTAAGATGTTGAACTCAATTCTCAATTACACCCTCAAAAGCGCGATCGTCCATCGCTGGTTGATTGTTATCGGTGCTATTTTCGTTAGCCTGTGGGGCGTCATCACCATCTCCC
Organism: Phormidium sp. CCY1219; assembly: GCF_035615515.1. GTDB lineage: Bacteria > Cyanobacteriota > Cyanobacteriia > Cyanobacteriales > Laspinemataceae > CCY1219. The sequence continues at coordinate 5,241 of NZ_JAJENT010000359.1, read as the reverse complement.
AGATGCCTCTGGATGTATTCCCAGAATTTGCCCCGCCTCAAGTGGATATTCAGACTGAGGCGACTGGACTCGCTCCTGAGGAAGTCGAATCCCAAATCACCGTGCCGATCGAAACTGCGGTAAATGGCTTGCCCGGAGTGCATGTGGTGCGTTCTTCCTCCAAAGTGGGCCTGTCGATGGTGCAGGTGGTGTTTGACCAAGATGCCGATATTTATAAAGCAAGGCAATCGGTCACGGAACGGCTGCAACAGGTGAGCGATCGGTTTCCAGAAGGGACTCCTCCACCCGAAATTTCGCCGTTAGCATCGCCATTGGGCACGATTTTGCAATATGCCTTTACGGTGAACCCCAATGGGGAAACTTCCCTCATGGATGTGCGCCGCTTGGTAGATGACACCATCAGCAACCAAATTCTCTCGGTACCGGGCGTCACCCAAGTTACCGTTTACGGGGGTGACGAGCGTCAGGAACAGGTCCAAGTGGATCCGGAAAAACTGCGATCGCTCAATGTATCCCTCACCGAAGTCACCGAGGCAGCCAGAGGTGCAAATTCCAATGCTCCCGGCGGCTTTCTGATTGGCGGGGGTCAAGAGTTATTGGTGCGCGGGATTGGGCAGGTCACATCCATTGAAGACTTGCAGCAATCTGTGGTGAAGGTGGACTATGGGCGACCGATTTTACTCAAAGACGTCGCGGAAGTTAAAACGGGTACCGCACTCAAGCGCGGTGATGCCAGCTTTAACGGAGAACCGACTGTGGTGATGATGATAACCAAACAGCCCCAAGTGGATACCCCCACGGTCACTAAAGCGGTGGAAGCCGTGATGGAGTCTTTGCAGCCGACTTTTCCTCCTGAGGTTCAGGTGACCCGCACCTTTCGCCAGTCTAATTTCATTGATTCTGCCATTCGCAATGTCAGTGGTTCTCTGGTTCAAGGCATCATCATCGTGTCCGCGATTATGGTGCTGTTTTTGATGAATTGGCGCACTGCGGCGATCGCTTTGAGCGCGATTCCCTTGTCTTTAGTGATTGGGTTGTTATTTATGAATGCCTTTGGTTTGGGGATTAATACTATGACATTGGGCGGGTTAGTGGTTGCTATTGGCTCGGTGGTGGATGACGCGATCGTGGATATGGAAAACTGCTATCGCGGACTATGCAGCAATCAAGCGCGGGGCAACCCGAAACACCCTTTCCAAGTGGTGTATGACACCTCGGTGCAAGTGCGATTGGCCGTGATTTTTTCCACGGTGATTATTATTGTCGTATTTGCGCCAATTTTTAGTTTGACTGGCGTGGAAGGACGGATTTTTGCGCCGATGGGCTGGGCGTATTTGTTCTCGATCGCCGCTTCTACCCTGGTTGCGATGACCCTTTCTCCGGCGCTGTGTGCCATTTTACTGGCGAATCAAACCCTGCCGCAAGAAGGTACTTTCCTTTCCCGTTGGGGACAACGGCTCTATCGTCCATTGCTCAACTTCTCGGTGCGATCGCCCCGAATCATTTTAAGTGTGGCACTGGCTGCCTTAGTTGCAGCTTTCGCCATCGTGCCTTCTCTCGGACGGGTATTCCTACCAGAATTCCAAGAAAAATCTTTGGTCAACTCAATGGTGTTATTCCCTGGTGTTTCTCTGGAGATGACGAATCGGGCAGGGATGGCACTTTACAATTCCCTCGAAGATAATCCCCTGTACGAATGGGTGCAAGTCCGCGCGGGACGCGCGCCTGGGGACGCGGATGGTGCAGGAGTTAATATGGCTCATGTGGATGTGGAACTCAGTGACCTTGCTTTAAACGATCGCGAAGCTAGCGTGAAACAACTGCGCGAGTCGTTTCTGAAGTTGCCCGGTGTTGCGTCTAATATTGGCGGGTTTATTTCCCACCGCATGGATGAAGTTTTATCTGGGGTGAGGAGCGCGATCGCGATTAAAATTTTTGGGCCGGATTTAGTCCAACTGCGCCAGCTTGGCGAACAAGTCCGCGACGCGATCGAACTCATTCCTGGGGTTGTTGATTTGCAGCTCGAACCCCAATTGCCAATCCGTCAGGTGCAAATCCAATACGATCGCGCCGCCGCAGCAAGTTATGGATTAAGCATGGAACAACTCTCAGCGGTGGTGGAAACGGCTCTGAATGGCCGGGTGGTGTCACAAGTGCCAGAAAACCAGCAGCTTATCGATATTGTTGTGGCGTTAACTGAGGATGCTCGCAATAGTTTAGATGCCATTCGTGCTATTCCCCTCTCAACTCCAACCGGGGAAACAATCTCTTTGGATACTGTTGCCTCGGTTGATTACGGGATGGGAGCGAATGTGGTCAATCGGGAAGATGTATCGCGCTTAATTGTGGTTTCGGCCAACGTACAAGGGCGTGATTTGGGTAGCGTCGTCGGCGATATTCAAGCTCGGATTCGGCAGAACTTGCAGTTGCCAAAGGGTTATTTTATTCAGTACGGCGGCCAGTTTGAATCGGAGCAACGGGCCACTTATAATTTAGTTTTGTTTAGCGTTTTAGCGGCGATCGCCATTGCGGTGTTGATATTTTTCTCCGTGAAGTCGATCCCGGCAACTATCGCCATTATTCTTAATCTGCCGTTGGCATTGGTGGGTGGGATTATCTCGATTGTTTTCAGTGGCGGCGTGATGTCAATTGCTTCCCTGATTGGGTTTATTACTCTGTTTGGGGTTGCCGTCCGCAATGGGTTGTTGTTGGTGGATAATTACAATACGAAGTTCGCCGGGGGAATGTATCTGAAAGATGCGATTTTCAAGGGGTCTCTAGACCGGGTTAATGCTATTTTGATGACCGCCTTGACTTCTGCACTGGGGATGTTGCCTTTGGCGATCGCGAGTGGAGCCGGAAATGAGATTTTGCAACCGTTAGCGATTGTGGTTTTGGGGGGGTTATTTACTTCGACGGCTTTGACTTTATTGGTGATTCCAGCACTCTACTCCCAATTTGGCAAGCAGTTGATGCCCAAACAATAACCGGTCTGTGTTGAAATCCGTTCGCGGTGGAAATCGGAATCATCCATAGCGGTAGATTCAAAACTGTAGGCAGGGAAGAGTGCCAACGAACGCAATTCGTTCGTTGGCTACTGTGAGCGATCGCTTTACTGGCCAAATTCCAAGCGCGCCTGTTCCACAATTTCAGCAGTCACCACGTCACGGTCTGCCTCGCGCGTCAGTTGTTCGATGCGCTGACGCGCCTGCGATCGCACGAAATAAGGAATATTTTTTAACTTCGCCTTCGCTTCCGGCGTCCATTCGAGTTCGTCGGTAAAATCAGAATTGGCCATAAGAGAATTATCTGGAAAGCGGCTTTTTTTTCGTTTAAATTTTCAATTCAGAATAGTTGTCTCGAGTCTGGAGTTTTCTGACCGATTTAGGTTAATTTTAACAAACTTTTCTATTATAAAATCCGAGCGATTTTTTGTCAACAGGTTTCTCCCTTGCATTCCCAAAGAAAAAACTCCTGCGGTGAAGCAGGAGTTTTTTATGGAAGTGGAGGGAGAAATCAGCTTGAGAGATTTCCGCCTCCGAACCGTGGCAAATTAGTCAAGGTTACTCATTGCCAGCACCGGTTCTTCTTCGCGATCGATACCGCGTTCGAAGCCAGCCGCCGCCGCGCGAGCGCGACCTGCGTGCCACAGGTGACCGACTAAGAAGAAGAAACCGAGAATGAAATGAGCCGCCGCCAACCAAGCACGGGGGTTCACGTAGTTAAAGCCGTTGATGTCAGTAATAATGCCACCCACGGAGTTAATCGAACCGTTAGGAGCGTGAGTCATGTACTCAGCCGCGCGGCGAATTTGCCAGGGCTGAATGTCGTTTTTGAGCTTGTTGAGATCCAAGCCATTCGGACCGCGCAGGGGTTCGAGCCAGGGACCTTGGAAATCCCAGAAGCGCATGGTTTCACCACCGAAGATAATTTCACCAGTGGGAGAGCGCATCAGGTATTTACCCAGACCGGTCGGACCTTGAGCGGAACCGATATTGGCACCTAAGCGTTGGTCGCGAACCAAGAAGGTGAGTGCTTGAGCTTGAGAAGCTTCAGCATTGGTCGGACTGTAGAATTCGCTCGGATAAGCGGTGTTATTGAACCAAACAAAGGCAGCAGCAATAAAGCCCATCAGGGACAGCGCGCCCAAGCTGTAGGAGAGATAAGCTTCTCCAGACCAGATGAAAGCGCGACGCACCCAGCCGAAGGGCTTGGTAAGAATGTGCCAGACACCACCAGCAATACAAATGAAGCCGATCCAAATGTGACCGCCGATGATATCTTCCATGTTGTTAACGCCGACGATCCAGCCTTCGCCACCGAAGGGAGCATTCAGCAGATAGCCGAAGATGACGGCGGGATTCAGGGTCGGGTTGGTAATCACCCGCACGTCACCGCCACCCGGTGCCCAGCTATCGTAGACACCGCCAAAGAACATGGCTTTCAGCACCAACAGCAGCGCTCCGCAACCCAGGATAATCAGGTGGAAGCCGATGATGTTGGTCATCTTGTTTTTGTCTTTCCAGTCATACCCGAAGAAGGACGAGTATTCTTCCAGGGTTTCTGGACCGCGAACCGCGTGATAAATACCGCCTAAACCGAGTACGGCGGAAGAGATCAGGTGGAGGACACCAACCACGAAGTAGGGGAAGGTGTCGATGACTTCACCACCCGGACCGACACCCCAACCGAGGGTGGCGAGGTGGGGTAGCAGGATCAAGCCCTGCTCGTACATGGGTTTTTCCGGGATGAAGTGAGCGACTTCAAACAAGGTCATCGCTCCAGCCCAGAACACGATCAAGCCAGCGTGAGCGACGTGCGCGCCAAGCAGCTTACCGGATAGGTTGATGAGACGGGCATTTCCCGCCCACCACGCAAAGCCGCTGGTTTCTTGGTCACGTCCGCCCATGACCATCGAAGGATTAAAAGATGTTTGCACTAATGACAACCTCTTTTGCGATCGACAACAGATATCTGAATATGGTAGATTTTAGAGTCGGAGTTTAGCGGGAAACCCCGGCTAAAATCGCCACTCTAAAATCGGAATTTCTACAGGGCGTTACCGCGTGGCAGAACTTCTTCCGGGAATTCGAAGTTTTGGTGCGGCTGGTCAGCCGGTGCCATCCAGGCGCGGATCCCTTCGTTGAGCAGAATGTTCTTCGTATAGAAGGTTTCAAATTCGGGGTCTTCCGCCGCCCGCAGCTCTTGAGACACGAAGTCATAAGCCCGCAGGTTGAGACC
>NZ_JAJENT010000358.1:0-608 GCF_035615515.1 Phormidium sp. CCY1219 | reverse complement strand
TGTCATGGGAGCTGATTTTCGCTTGATATTCCTCAATTATGATGAGGTCTCTTGCGGTTTTACGGTCGTGGCAGTGGTGATGCAATGCTTGGCGGTTTTTTATGGGTATCTTTACCCTCCGCCGCTAGAGGTTTAATATGGTCTACCTCAATTAGGTCACTGTCTGTGAAGAACAGGCCGCATTCATTGCACTTACCCTTTTGTTTCTTCACAAGTCTGGCTAACTTGGCTGGTATTCCAACCTTGTTAATCCCTCTCTTACTCCAGTAAGCCCAATCTCCATCAAATGGAGACTTATCTCCTCTGACTTTGATGTGTCGCTTGATAGAAGTTGCTGCGTGTGTTAACAATCTCAACCCATCTTGCGTTTGAAACGTCCATTTCCCATTCGCTCCATGATGGTAATACTTTCTGAGCTTATCAATGGACGCTTTCCCACATCTTGATGCTGTCCATGCCCTCAAGGCTGTCCAAATCTTATCGTCAAGTTTGGAGAATGTTTCTTTGGATACTACTGTGCTGTAATAGTTGCTCCATCCTTTTATGACTGGATTTAGGTGCTTGATTAGTGCGTATTGTGGGGCTGTTTTATGAGCCTTTATAACCGC
>NZ_JAJENT010000357.1:0-37855 GCF_035615515.1 Phormidium sp. CCY1219 | reverse complement strand
CTCGTAGGGCTTAGGCTGGTCAGCTACCTAAAGTCAGGGGCTAGAAGCCCCGTCTCTTTAGAGCGGGGTGCTGACTAATGACGAACATCTAGGGTCATCTTACTTTGACAAGGGATGGTTGTTAAACGATCCAGTTTCTCGTAGAATCTTTTATTGTAATTTAAAATGGGTTAATTTGTAACGGTCTAATAAAATAAAGATATATCGCGGTTCTATTTTCCCATAAAACAGCCTTTTGTTAAAGAGTTTTATTTCCCAGTGGCTTATTCTGCGCTGCATGCAACGCTCAAATTGCCAGGGGGGAGGGAGGCACCGACGGGGGCTATTTTTCATGCCTACTTTTGGCTGTGGGATTGGGAGGGTGGTTGCGGGGGGCGTGACGATGGCGCGCGGGGTACCCGCAATCTGGCCAATGCCTGGGTTGCCCTCTGGAGATAACCGATGGCGGGGTCAGGGAAGCGCTCCGATCGCCGCGATTGGGTGGGAATCCGCCTGTAAACGTTTCGTCGAGGAGGCTGCACTTTCCCGCCCGTCTCTGTGGGGTGCGCGAATTGCAACACCAACCTGGGAGGTTGTGCAGTTTAGGGCCGAATTTTACTGGCATTTAACCGCCGCCCGCTTCAGGGGTTAGCCATTAAATTGGGTAACTGTAGGGAGCGAGACGTCAGGGAAGTTCTTCGCGCGGACGATCGCCCTTCCCGAGGGTTGGCGGCCCTTTGCGGGGTCTCCGGGCATGACAAGGCGCTTCGCCAACGCGCTTCCCCCTCCCCGGCACGCCGTTGCCCTTCGGGGGTCTAGGGGCAACGGCGTGCCGAAAACTTGAGGCACGGCGATCGCAACTGGGTTTGAGGTTGTGTCCGCTTTGGAAATGCAGATCGGCTTAACTGTTAATTCTTAATTTGTCCAATGCGGCGATCGCTTCGGTGAATTTGCGATCGAGTCGCGCGATCTGAGACTGTTGCCTTTCTTGGAGTTGCTGAATCTGCAACAGGTCCGGAGGGCGATCGACATTTTGACCCAACCGGGTCAGTTCTTTGGTAATGGTAGCAATTTCGTCATAAAGGGCGGCGATCGCTTCCGTGTGTTGGATTTGGTTGACGCTATCGGTCAATCGCCCTACATTTCGGCTTAATTTAGAAATTTGCGCCACTTCCGGTCGCGCGGCAAATTTTTGTTGCAGCGCATCCACTTTCTTGGCTAGTTGAAAATCCTGGTGTTGCAAGTGTTTAGTTTCTTGGTTTAAGCGTTCTAAACTCTCCACCACCACTTTTTGATGATTAATTTCTAGTTGCCCCAATCGGCGCGCGAGTTTCTCGTGTTCTTGCGGGTCTATCAAGGGTCGCTGGGCTAAAAATTGCACCGCCACATTTAACGAGGCGATTCTGGCTTCAACTCGCGTCAGGTCTAACGGTTCGGAAATCCGCTCTACTTGTTCGCGCAAACGGTCCACTTGTACCGACAACTGGTCGTACACTTTCGCCGCCATAAATGAAGCTTTCCCCTCGATCATGGTTAAAGATTTATTGACCGAAGCCAATTCATCGTAGACCTCGCTCAAGTTAATCCGATCGGGTTGCGGAAGGTGTTGTAATTGCTCTTCGAGTTGGGATAAACGCCACTCGAGTTCGGCAATGGTTAAGGGAATGTCTTGGGAGGGCGGTTCGGTGTGGCGTTGGCGATGGAGAAAGTTTAAAAACAGCGCCAGGGTCAAGGGTGCGGCTGCATAAGCTGCCTGTTGCAATACCGCCGCCGCGAGCGTACCGACAGCCGAAGCCGCGATCGCAGCTAGTTCTGCCCAGTCGCTCGATCGGTACTGCTTGCGATTTTCCCGCGACAATTGTTGTAAATGCTCCCAGATCCGCATGGAGTTAATATACCAAAATTTTGGAATGTTAGCCTGGGTGCGAGGGCTTTTGTGGTGCGATCGCATCGGATTCAATCCAGATGCATGGTCAGCACTTCGGGGTTTACGGGCGGCTTTACGCTCAAACCCGCCCACAGTAAGCAACAATTCCCTCGATCCCCCCTGAGTTCGAGGAACTCGCCCCAACTGCGGAATTATCCGGTGGGCATCCAATTCGAGATTCACCACAGGCGCGATCGCGCCGGGTTGGGATTTGATAGTAGGCACCATTCGGACGGATAGGTGGCCGAAATCGCTCCACTATGATTAAACTTTCGTACTCAAACTCGGGGGTTGACTCGCGATCGGGTCAGAAATTCCCAGTGCGAGTTTTGCTCAAACTTAAACGTAGCTGGAGTCTCTGGTGTGTTTGCCGAAGGGGGATAAAGGGTTTGACCCCTCACTTATCCGGTTCGGTTAACGCCGTCGATCGGGATAACGGAACCGCTTACACTCAATGGTAAACCTCGCACCGCTGATGATTTCACCCTCCACACCCACAGCGCGATCGCTGTTTTATTGAAACTCTACGCAGGCCACCTCCTTTCACGGTTCAGTTGGTCTGAGATGATTTTAGCTAAAATATGGGCAATACTCCATCTATTTTTCCCCGGCGGATGGTTACCGGGCGATCGGTTACGGTTCGCAATGCCAGTCTTGCACTGTTGCTTCGGGGAGAAAGGGGAAGGAGTGACGCAATTCATTCTTGCGCTTTCACCCTTTCGGTGAGCGAACCGATGGGTGAAATGCAACAAACAACAATCCCAACTTTTAAGAGGTTTCTAATGACACAAGATCGTCAACCCCAAGAACCCGTTACTTCCGTTGAAACCGAAGTTCAAGCCGAACCTAACGTGCGGGTCGAAGAGTTCAAACTCAACGGCGAGGACTTGGTAAAAAAAGTGAAAGAATTAATCCAAGAAGGAAACACTCGTCGCCTAATTCTCAAAAACGAAGAAGGTCACGTGCTGATTGAAATTCCCCTCACCGTGGGAGTCGTCGGCGGGGTCCTCGGTACCGCTGTGTTTCCCGTGTTTGCTGCGGTGGGTGCCATTGGCGCGATGGTGGCTCGCTTGACTTTGGTGGTCGAGAAAAAAGAATAGTTCGCGCGCGCTTCGAGTTGTCTACCGATCGCGATCGCGGTTTTCATATAAAGTGCTAACTGCCTCTGTCCTCGACCCTTGGCTCACATTCCCCTAGTAGCCGCGATCGCGCCCTCACCCTTGCTCTGCCCCATTTTACCCCCTTGCCTGGAACGCGCTCTCAACAACAACTGTGGGCATGCCAGCGCCCCAGTTGTTGCTAACCGTTATTCGGCCAGTTCGTAAAGCACAACACTGTGCGGGGTGAGGGTCAAGGTTGCACCGGGTGCGAGAGACTCGGGTAAACTCGAACCGCTTCCCATCCATTTTTCCGCCGCCGAATCCAGTCGCTTTTGCCAATGACCCTCCAGCATATTCGCCGGATAAACCACTGTTTTTTCGTTAAAATTCATTAACAGAAAAATTCGACTCTCTCCATCCCATCGCTGAATTACAATCCAGCGCTCTTTTTCATCCCAATCCACCATTTGACGATTTTTATCGAGCTTTTTTAATGCCGGTATGCTGCGCCTTAGCTGAATCAAATGCTGATAAAATTTCCACAGGTGTTGATGGGATTCTTCTTGACGCAAATTCCAGTTTAGCTTGCAATTGTAGAAGGTTTTCAACCCTGCCGGGTCGGGAAATTCTCCCGGAGAGCCAGCGGCTTTAAATTCGGCTTCTTTTTCCTGGCGAATGGCTTGAATTAATGGCGGTTCGGAGTGACTGATAAAATAGCAAAACGGTGCGCGATCGCCGTATTCTTCTCCCATAAACAGTAAGGGAATAAATGGAGAAAGCAATACCGCGCCCGCCGCTAATTTTAACGCTTCAAAAGAGACGAGGGTGGATAAGCGATCGCCCATGATGCGATAGCCCACTTGGTCGTGATTCTGGGCAAACACGATAAAGCGATCTGCAGGTTCGTCTTCGGAAGAAGCGCCAAATCGCCGCTTTCTAAAAGCAGAATATTCCCCGGTATAAGCAAATCCTTCGCGATAGGATTTTGCCAGATGTTCGCATTTGCCATAATCTTGATAGTAGGCTTGGCTTTCTCCGGTGAGCAACACGTGCAACCCATGATGAAAATCGTCGCACCACTGGGCATTTATCCCATACCCGCCTAACGGTTTCGGACGCAACACGCGCGGGTCGTTTAAATCGCTTTCTGCAGTTAAATAAAATTGACGTCCTTGCTGCTGGGAAAATTCCTCTACGCGGTCGGCGAGTTCTTGCAATAAGGGGCGCGCGCCTACTTCAAAAATAGCCTGAATCGCATCTAAGCGCAAAGCGTCGATATGATAGGTTTCTAACCAATAGAGCGCATTACTCAAAAAAAACTCGCGCACCCCATCGCTATATTCGTCGTCGTAGTTGATAGCATCTCCCCAAATTGGCCGATATTTGGCGGTAAAATACGGACCAAAATCGCGCATGTAATTGCCTTCGGGTCCGAGGTGATTGTACACTACATCGAGAATCACGGCGATGCCGAGTTGATGACAGCTATTCACCAATTGTTTGAGTTGGTCTGGGGTACCGTAGGAGTTTTGTACGGCATAGGGATAGACGCCATCATATCCCCAGTTGCGATCGCCGGGAAATTGGGCGATCGGCATCAGTTCGATGGCGTTGATTCCCAAGTCTTTTAAAATCCCGAGTCGTGGAATTATCGCGCTAAAGGTTCCTTCTGGGGTGAAGGTTCCTACATGCAGTTCGTAGATTACCATGTGCTCTAAAGGAATCCCGGACCAACTGCGATCGGTCCAGGAAAATGTGCCGCGATCGACTACTTGCGAGGCGGAATGTACGCCATCGGGTTGAAAATGGGAGGCGGGATCCGGTCGTTTGAGGGAATTTTCTATCTGATAAAAATAGCGGGTTCCGGGTGCGATTCCGTCGGCGGTGACGTTCCAGTACCCTCGGTTTACTGGTTGCATCGGAATCAAGCGTTCTTCTGCTTGGGAAACCACGAGGACTGAGAGTTCTTGCAGGGTAGGTGCCCAGACGGTAAACTCACACCGATCGCTACCGAGATAATTCGAACCAAATTTAACAGTCATTAGCAGGTCAGGGGATGGGTTAACAGCTTTTTCAGGCGCGGGCAGGGTTGCAGTCTGGGGGTGGTTTGGGGGTATTATCGGCGATCGCGTCTCCCTTGGCATCTTTCTTTAGGTAGAGGTCTCAGGTGTGGTTGGTTCGTCGCCAAACCCCCACCCCGTTTTGTCTGGTGCATTTTACCCAGGAGAGGGTTCGGTGTCAAGTTTTTCTCACTTTTGGCGGGGATGGGGTTGAATTCTCTGGCGAAATGGAGTAGAATACTGTAATCTGGGGCGCAAGCCTGCGGCGGGCTGCAATGTATATATTGCGCCGATAGGTTTTGCGAGTTTAGTGCGATAAATAGGAGCAAAGCGAATGGTATTTATACCCGAGGCAACCATCGACCAGTTGATTCAAGATGACGTTCCTTATTTCGATTTAACGACTCAAGGGCTGGGGATCGGCGATCGCCCCGGCAGAATTTCCTTTCAGTCGCGCGATCGCCTGGTGCTTTCCGGTACGCAAACCGGGGCGCGAATGTTGCAACGGGCAGGGGCGACGGTGACGGAAATGTTCCCTAACGCCAAAGAGGTGGAATCGGGGGTGACATTTCTGGCGGCGGAGGGTAAGGCGGCAACCCTGCACCTTGCCTGGAAAGCAGTGCAAAATGTGCTAGAATATGCCTGTGGTGTGGCGACGAAAACGGCTCAGTTAGTGCGATTGGCGCGGGAAACCAATCCTCAGGCGATGCTATACACCACCCGCAAGCACATTCCGGGCACGAAACCGCTGGCGGTGCAAGCGATTTTGGCGGGGGGTGCCTATCCTCACCGCTTGGGGTTATCGGAAACCATCCTGGTTTTCGAGCAACATCTGAATTTTCTCGGCGGAATCGAGGGGTTGATTTCTCAGTTACCGCAGTTGCAACGTCAGGTGAAAGAAAAGAAAATTATTGTGGAGGTGAAGGAAATTTCCGCTGCATTGGAACTGGCAACCGCCGGGGTGGATGGCATTCAATTTGATAAAGTGCCGGCTCAGACTTTAGCAGAAGCGATCGCGACTTTGAAATCCATTAATCCAAATTTGGTGACATTAGCCGCCGGGGGAATTCATGCCGACAATATTCAAGCGTATGCCGCGATCGCCCTGGATGGGTTGGTGTTAACCGCCCCTTATTTTGCCCCCCCGGCAGATATTAAAGTCCAAATCGAACCCATTGTGCCCCTTCCATCCAATAATCCCGATGTAAAATTTGCATAATGCGTTCCCTATAGTCTGTTTGAATCATTGGGTTAGGAAAAATTGATGCTTAACTCCTTCCCAGGCTAGCCCTGGGAATGTTATTCTGAAATACTCCTCTCAATACTACAGCCGTTTATCCATTTTTCGGTTATTCATTTGCCCCTTGAGTTTGTAAGGTGGGCAGTTCCTTGAATGAGTGGCGAGGGACACCGGAGAAACTGTGGAACTGCCCACCCTACCCGTTGCAATTATTTTTGCACAAGTACATAAAAAAAAGTTGAATTAAAAAAAGTTGAATTAATCTCGTCGGAATGCAGCCGTCACGTCACCCGCAACGGCATAAATTCCCGGGTTGTAGAGCGCAAAACGTTTGGGTCTCTACAACTCGGGTGCTGGGAAAAGCCCTGTTCTTGGCGACGATGGGAGGGAAATTATTCCACGGCAAACATGACGTCGCTGGATTTAATTATCGCATGGGCTTCTTTGCCTTCGGAAAGCCCTAACCTCTCGGCGGAAGCTTTCGAGATGACTCCCGTCATCTGGATGCCCGGAGAGACTTCCAGGGTGATTTCGGCAGTCACCATTCCCATAACCACTTTTTTAACCGTGCCTTTGATAACATTGCGGGCGCTAATTTCCATCCCCTGACTCCTCACAGAAATTACATGGTTTTTCTAAGGGTAGCGGCTTTATTATAGCAACGTTTTTGCATTGATAAGGGGGGATTCGCTTTATTTTTCATTCACCTTTTTAGTGCGAAAAAAATCGAGCGGTTTTCGAGACAGGAAAGGCTGAAATTCCCCGAAAATATTAGAAATATGCCGTTACTGCTTGCAGAAATCATCCCACGATAGGGAGCAATTATTCCGCACAGTCAAAGCGGTAGACCCATAGCCTCGCGCGCGGGGCGATCGCGTGAATTGTTTTCTCCAGGGGCGTTGAGGGGCTGTCACCGAAGGAATTTGCGGGGGAGTGAGTCGTTACTCCTGCAAATACAAACATTGGTTAAACTGCTCACCACGAACAAAATTTTTTCACAAGAGCGGCCATAATAAAAAGAAGCGTTCACCCAGCGAGGAGAAAACGGGGTTAGCGCAAGACTCAACCATTGCCGGGTTCGGATAAGACCGACAGGGGTGCGGTTGTGAATTGTGCGCTAGCTCTGCGAAGCAGAAGCGAAGAGCGAGAGGAAGGAAAGGAAAGCGATCGCGCAATTAGGAGTAAAGAGAAACACAGACAAAAACCGAAAAAGTCATCGCGGGTGACGGTGGAAGGTGAAAAGGTTTCATCTTTAATGGTGGAGTTTCATATTCTACCCAATCAGAAAAAAGCGATCGCGGCGAACAAATTCAAGGGGATTGCAACTGACCTCTAGGGGTCAGGATAAAACTATGCCTTATACCATTGAAAGCGATTGTATTGCCTGCGACTGGTGTCGCCCCCGGTGTCCTACGAAGGCTATTGGCAACAGGAAAAAACGATATTGCATTCATGCTGACCTTTGCAATAACTGCATTGGGTACTATAGCAAACCCATGTGCGTTATCGTCTGTCCGACGCTACATCCGGTACCACTGGTGAGGGAGAAACGGAGAAAAATGGTAAGTCTTTCTAAGCGATCGCGCGATCGCATCCCAAGCAGTGGGGATTTATTTCCCGATGGCAAAACCAGTTCCTTTGCCTCATCCATTGTCATCTGGGAAGCGTGCAATATTTTAGCGCAAAGAGATGCTTTACCTTGGGAAACTGATGCGGAGGGAAAACTCTGTTACGAACGCATTGTCCAAAAAGGCAATGGAAGGATTGCCTTTCGGGTGAGTGAATATCTACAGCACGAGTCTCCCCCGATCGCCCTGGAGAGGGAAGCCGCATTAAAGGCACTCGAAGACATCGATATCCGTTCCGCTTGTCTGCATTTAATTTATGCTGCTCATGCCACGAATTTAGACCGTCCTTGGGTCGAAGAATTTACCATCACCGACGAACAAATTGCCCGCTACTTAGGGTTAGATCGCCGCAAAGACCTAGACCATCATGCCAAGCTTTCTTTAATTAAATATCTGGCGCAACAACCCTGCCAAATCACCCACGAAATCAATTGGGCTAAACGGGGAAGATTTCCCGCTTTCGCCGTAGAAGAAAGCCGCATCTGGCATCTGAAAGATATCGAACACCACTTTGTGGAAGATGACTTGAAACAAAAACATCTCGTCGGACTGACCTTTACAATTCAAGCAGGCCCTTGGGCGCAATACTTCCTCAACCCGGAAGGCTATAAAGAAAAAACCGCATTTTATCAATACGGCATTTTGCCTGAATTTGTCTTAAAAGCGGTGATGAGCATTTGGCAGCATCGAGAAGGAGCGGCGCGAATGCTGCTGTGGCTGTTATTTAAAAGCCGATTGGGCAAAAATCAAGCGATCGCCGTTCCTACCTTAATGCGGATTGCCTACGGCGAGGATAAACTCAACTTCGCGGACTTCAATCGCAAGGAACGAAAAAAGCGAATCCGCGCCTTTGAAAATGACCTAGAAGTGTTATATAACTATGGATGCAAACCTCTATTCGATCCGGGAACCTATCCGCTACCGATTCAGCCTTTGTGGGCAAAATTGCTCGACATTCCAGAAGATAGCGATGCGGCGCTGCAATTTTGGATAGACGATGCGGGGAAAGAAACGCGGATTACCGACCCCGCCCCGCGCGGAAAATGGCAAATGTTGATGAACGCGAAATTACTGGGCTTTGAATTTCCCCGAGAATGGGACCTGCGACTGGCAGAATTCGAGCGCCAAAAGCAGCGCCGAAGTCAAAGAAAATTGAAAAGTAAGCAAGAGCCTCAACTGAGTGGCGATCGCGTGAAAGCGGCGAGACGCAAGAAAGGATTGAGTCAAAGACAGTTGGCGCACATGCTGGAAAAAAGCCAAAGTTGGGTCAGAGATATTGAGAAAGGTCGCTTTGAAATTCAGCAACAAGATGTGGAACCCTTGCGAGATATTCTCGATTTAGAAGAGTGATAAAACCATTGCCGATCGCCAAATTTCCGTCTTGTGGAGGCGAGTTGCGAATTGCACCTCAATCTGCAAGCAATACCCCTCATTTTGGGGGAGATAAATTATTCATTAATGCAAGCGGAACTGCGGCGATCGCCAATAGTTTCCCGAGGTGCTTTGTGGCGATTAAAAAGAATCAATGCCTCAGCCACATCCCTATCGACTGGGGGAGAAAAATAATATCCCTGAGCCGATTGGCATTGTAGTCCGCGCAGTTGGGTGAGTTGTTCCCTGTTTTCCACCCCTTCCGCGATCGCATCCATTCCCAAATTGCGGGCTAAGGTGACGATTGTTTTGACAATTTCGCCATTCTCTGCCGCCCCCATTTGACTGACAAAAGAGCGGTCGATTTTTAACGTATCGATAGAAAATTGGTGCAGGTAGCTCAAAGAAGAATATCCGGTACCAAAGTCATCGATGCATAACTGAATCCCTAAGTTTCTCAGTTGCGAGATGGTTGCCGTCACCGAGGCGGCATTTTCCATCAGCAATGTCTCGGTTATTTCTAATTTTAAGCTTTCTCCCGATAAGCCAGTTTGGTCTAAAATGCGAGCGATCGTGTCGGATAAATTGGGTTGGGAAAATTGTTTGCCAGAAAGATTGATGCTCATGGAAAGCGGAGGTTGAGTGGGGGAAATCCGCCGATCGCGCCCGGATTTGAGGGCGCGATCGACAGCATTTAACCCGAACAATTCCTGCCATTGTTTGAGCTGGCAACAGGCTTCGCGCAATACCCAATCCCCCATCGGAACTATCAATCCCATTTCTTCCGCTAAGGGAATAAACTCCTCGGGAGACACCAATCCGCGTTGGGGATGATGCCAGCGAATCAGAGCTTCAAATCCAGAAATTCTCCCCATTGACAAATCGACAATGGGCTGATAAAATAAACAAAATTCCTGCCGTTCCATCGCCCGTCGCAAGTCGTTTTCTAACTGCAAGCGAGCCACGGCACAGGCGTACATAGTGCCATCGAAGATGGCATAGCGCGCTTTTCCGGTGGCTTTGGCGCGATACATGGCGGTATCGGCATCGCGCAGCAAATCTTCCGGGCGATCGCAATCGGCATGACCGAGGACGATTCCAATGCTGGCGGTGGTGAAAACTTCGTGATTCTCCAAGCAAACGGGAAGGGCCAGTTCGGTTAAAATGCGATCGGCAATCTTCGCCGCATCGTCGGGATCGAGGAGATCTTCAAGCAAAATGGTAAACTCATCGCCGCCAAGACGCGCCACGGTATCGGTATATCGCACGCAGGTTTCCAGCTTGCGCGCGATCGCCACCAGCAAGCGATCGCCTACGCGATGTCCCAAGCTGTCGTTAATCACTTTAAAGCGATCGAGATCCAGAAACAATACCGCACATAAATACTCCGGCGACTGTTTCATCCGTCGCGTCGCTTGTGTGAGGCGATCCATAAATAACGCCCGGTTAGGCAACCCGGTGAGAGCATCGTAAAATGCATTGTGCCGCAACTGCTCCTCGGTGCGCTTGCGTTCGGTAATATCTTCCACCGTGCCTTCATAATAAAGCAATTTGCCCTGAGAATCTCGCACCGCCCAGGCATTTTCCGAAATCCAAATTCGGCGGCGATCGCAACGATAAACCTGGGATTCAAAATTTAACACCGCACCCTGTTTTTGCAACAACTCCATGAACTCCCGGCGTCGGTTTCTATCCAGGTAATTTTCCCCGTCGAGTTGGGTTAAATCCACAATCAGTTCCGCCGGCGATTCATACCCATAAATGCGAGCCAGTGCCGGATTCGCATTGATGTAGCCCCCGTCGGGCGTGGTTTGAAAAATCCCTTCGATCGCGTTTTCAAAAATGCTGCGATATTTTGCTTCCGCCTGACGCAATACTTCCTCTCCTCGCTTGCGTTCCGTGATGTCAAATCGAATCGCTAAATACTGATAGGGAATCCCTGACTCGTTTAAAAACGGCACGATGGTGGCATCCACCCAGACTTCCGTGCCATCTTTCGCTTTTTCTTTTACTTCTCCTTTCCAGGTTTTCCCGGCTGTTAACGTCTCCCACAACTGCCGAGAAAATTCCGGGGTGTGATTGCTGGAATTGATGATGCAGTCGGTTTTGCCAATTAGCTCATTTCGCTGATATTTGTAAGTTTGACAAAAGTTATCGTTGACGTACCGGATGATTCCTTTTTCGTCGGCAATTTCTACAATCGCCGCCCGATCTAATCCCAGCTTGATGTCTGATAATTCCTTGAGGGAGTGTTTCAGTCGTTCCTCGATCGCTTCGCACTGGGTCAATTCGCATTGGGCTAGCTCGTTCAACTTCCTCGGCGCTCGAGTGACGCTCATCCACACCTTTTTGGAATGGTTTGACATGGCAGGATATTGCCGATTCTTTCTCTTCTGCCTCATTTCTTTTTCCTCTCAAAAATTCTTTCGTGTTTCTCTTGTTTTCCGCCACCCTCTCGGTTTGCTTTGGGATTGATGCCCCTGGTTTAGCTGTGCTTTCATCTGCTTGTTTCTACAAGAGTTCAAGCGGTCCGGGATTGCGGTTATTCTTGCTACCAAATTGTTCGATTCTTCTCCAGCTTTAGATGTTTTTACGTCTTTTTATAATTGGTTTTAGCAGTTTATCGACGCTCCAGGCAATTTACCTCAATCGGCGAATAATTGAACCAGGGGTCAAATCAATCGGTATCG
Organism: Phormidium sp. CCY1219; assembly: GCF_035615515.1. Taxonomy (GTDB): domain Bacteria; phylum Cyanobacteriota; class Cyanobacteriia; order Cyanobacteriales; family Laspinemataceae; genus CCY1219. The sequence goes on along the minus strand of NZ_JAJENT010000357.1, from coordinate 25,860 downwards.
AGGCAGAGCCTCTCAGAAAGGGTTCCTCCGTGGGGGGGGAACGAGTTAAAAAATCTGGCGCGATCGCGGTGCAAAAAATGTCTGTTTTTGCCATTACACCCACGTGCGATGGGAAACGTTGGGGAAAACTAATCGGCGCAATTCTTCCTCGGTTAAATTGCGCTTGAGCTGTACGGATAAAGCGCGCACCGCATCCAGGAGCGATCGCGTTTCTTCATTTTCGATGGCAATCCCGTAGCGTTCCAGGCGATCGCACAAGCCGTGACGCCCGGAATGTTTGCCCACCACTAACTGGCGCGTTGCCCCCACGGTTTCCGGGGCAAAGGGTTCGTAGCTGTGGGGATTTTTCAGCACGCCGTGGGTGTGGATGCCCGCTTCGTGAGCGAAGGCATTCTCACCTACAATTGCCTTCCAGGGGGGTAACTTCGCGCCGGATGCCTGCTGCACCAGTTGCGAGAGTTCGAACAAGCCCGGGGTTTCGATGCCTAACTTCAAACCGTATATCTGCTGCAGGGCCATCACTACTTCTTCCAGTGCCGCATTGCCGGCTCGTTCTCCCAAGCCGTTGACGGTGGTATTCACGGAGAATGCCCCCGCTTTCACTCCGGCGATCGCGTTAGCAGTTGCCATGCCGAAATCGTTGTGAGTGTGCATCTCTACCGGAATTGATAGTGCCGCTACCAGCTTGGCGACTTTCTCGTAGGTGGTAAACGGATCTAAAATTCCCACGGTATCGCAGAAGCGAAACCGGGATGCGCCCCACTCTTGCGCCTGTTGTGCCACTTGGATTAAAAAATCTTCTGGCGCGCGGGAACTATCCTCACCGCCGACGGAAACGAACAAGCCGCGATCGCGGGCGAAGGCGATACTCTGGCGCAAGCGGTTTAATGCGGCGGCGCGATCGCCTTGGAACTTAATCTCGATTTGGATATCGGATACCGGAATCGACAGATGCACCCGCTGCAACCCACAGGCGAGGGATGCTTCGATATCCGAGGGGACACAGCGATTCCACCCCAGTAAGTGCGATTTCAGTCCCAATGCCGACATTGCCGAGATCGCCAGGGCTTCTGCGCCCCCCATTGCGGGGATTCCCACTTCGATTTCCGGAACGCCCATGCGATCGAGCCGAGTCGCGATCGCCACTTTTTCCTCTACACTAAATGCTACCCCTGCTGCTTGTTCGCCATCGCGCAGGGTCGTATCGTTTATCCAAATTCCGTTCATTTTTCTTTTCCTATTCTTCCCTCTGCCAATGCAGAGTGCTCCATTTAATTTTAGCTTAGCTCGACTCCGAAGCTGTCTTGATTTTTTGTTAAAAAACAATACATTTCCTTTCGCCTTTTTTTCCTTGACCGATACGCCCATTAACCCCCCTATCTCCCGGTAGGCGTAAAACTTCATCAAGTCTAAAAAATTGCGGTTTGCATTAACACTTGAGTATTTTTACCTCGGTTTTCTGCCAGGACTGAGGATTGTTTCTTAACATTTATTTCACATTTATGCGCCCAATAATTTTGCCTTATGAAAAGTCCGGGCGAGCCAATTGAATCGGCAATGTTGGCTGGGAGATAAGCGCACCGATGCCAATTTTCCAGAAAGCAACTCGCCCCGATCGCTCGCGAGGAGGGAAAGGAGCGAGACGGGAAAAGTCATGGGAGATGTTACGCGGATTGTAATTCCTCATCGAGCCATTGCAGAATTTGGACTTGTTGGAATGTCACTTCTCGAATCACATCCCGGAGTTGGAGGGCTTGGGAGAAAGTGAGCAAATGAACCCATAACAATCCGTTGCGGGTAAACCAACAAGGGATAAACCGGGCTTCAAGTTGTTCGTAAACTCTCCAGCGATCGCCCGGAGCAATATTCAACAACTCGATAACCGAGTCGTTTAGGGCCGAATCGATAACCATTATCATGCTCCCGGAGACCGTAAGGTTTGCAGTTGTTGTTCCAGGGCTTCGATGCGAGTGACTAACGACCGAATCACCTGAGCTTCCGCATCCGGGAGGCGTCCGTGTTCTAGGGGATCGACCCGCACCCCGGCGCGATAGACAATGCGCCCGGGAACCCCGACCACGGTGCAATCCGAGGGGACATTTCGCACCACCACGGATCCGGCTCCAATGCGGACGCGATCGCCAATCTGGATATTCCCCAGAACTTTCGCTCCCGCACCCACCACCACATTTGCACCGAGGGTGGGATGTCGCTTGCCGGTTTCTTTCCCGGTTCCGCCGAGGGTGACGCCTTGATAAATTAAGGCAAAATCGCCCACAATTGCCGTTTCTCCAATCACGACGCCCATCCCGTGGTCGATACAGACGCCGATTCCGATCTGTGCCCCCGGATGGATTTCGATGCCGGTGAAAAACCGCGCCAAGTGAGACATCAACCGGGGGATCAGCGGAATTTTCCACCCCTGTAGCCAATGGGCGATTCGGTAAAATACTAATGCCTGCAATCCCGGATAGCAAAGCAAGACTTCCAGCCAATTGCGCGCCGCCGGATCCCGGTGGAATATCATCTGGAAGTCGGCGAGAATCCCCGGGGCGATTTTCCGTCCCGGGGTGGAGGGATGCCTTGCGTCGGGAGGATCCGCAGACCGATGCTGGAATATCGGTCTGCTCGTACCGCTTTTTTCTTCAATGGATAAATAAGGTGTCATAGAAGTGAAGGGGGTGATGTGGATCGGTTCGTCAAATTCTGTTCGCTTCAAGCGTTTGCCACTCTCGAGGGGCTGTTTGACAGAGGCGATCGCCGTTTACACTCCTTATTGTCTGGTCAAATATCGCGCTTCGCCAACCTCGAACGCCACAGAAGTGGCAGCGATCGCCATCGCGGGCGATCGGCTCTCGGCTATATTTCTTGCTTATATCAGATCCGACGGTACAGTGTTTGTAATCCTCTATACCTCCGCGAGGTTGCTTATTAGTCTTGCACTCAGTGCCATTTTCCTCAGTAATTCCACTGTTTCCCGGTTTCCAAAAATTTAGGGTCGGCTTTTTGGGGCACTGGGTGCGGCAGCTTTTGTACTCAATTTGAGCCGATTTGTATCATATTCGCTACCATTTTCTCTCAAGGAGAATTGAGGATTAAAAAAAAGCCTGGTTGGTGGGCAACACCCCCCACCCACCCCAGCTTCACCTGGAAAGGCAAAAGCCGTCAGTGGTCTTTAGACCACTTCAGCTAGACGAGGCGGGGACTTTTAGTCGCCGTCTATCTGCTGCCCTGGCGATAAATGTCAAGAGTTCTGGATTTTGGGTTTCCCGGTTTCCGTTCAGGCTGAGCCAAAATCGAAAAAATAGAGTATAATCAGTTACAGAGTTCTCCGGCATCCACTGCAGGGCGATATTTTTTTTGGAAAAAATCGTTAAACTAGCACGAAAATTTTGAAAATAATGCTATATTGGATACAGAATTGAATTCTGTGGATGTATGGAATCTGGAGTTGTTAAAAAAAGTTAAACTTCTCCAGATCCTTTTTATAAAAATTTAATTTTTAGTTTATAATTATTTTATAATTGTTACAATGTTAAGGCGAGTCCCGAGAGCGAGGGGGAATCAAGCCACCTCGGAAACGCCATTCCCCCACCTCAACGCTGAAAACCGCTCGCTGAGGGGGAAGGCCGGAAGTTAGAAAAGAGCCGCCCGGGCGCTACTTCCGGGAAAAAACAGAAGCAAGCGAGTACCGAAGTGTACTCAAACATAGCGCATCTTAAACAGGGGTTAAACTCTTGTTGTGTAACCGTTAAAGGGCGAGTACAAAAAAGCCCGACCCCACCTCCGCAAATACCCGTACCTCCCCGGAGAAACGCCCGACCCCCGAGGCTGAAAAAAAATAAATATTTCTTGTATCCCCCATCGCATCGGGGGATGAGAAATTTGAGTACACCCTAATAATACTAATTAAATAATCGAGATAGCGTCCGTGAGGGGGAGAGGACGGGATTGATATAAAACTTGCCAAGGGAAAAAGCGAGGCGATCGCGGCATCCACTGCGACGCTCCTGTGTCACCCTTGCCATATCAGGCTGAGTCAAGAACCCGGACTAAAGCGCTCGTCGCGAAAACCAGAAACATTCGACCGCGATTAAAAGAAAAGTAGGCTCGACCCACAGGAAGAGAAACAGAATTTCAGCGCGTTAAACTGGACATCACAGACGAGTAGAGTTTCGACTCTTGGGTTCTTCAACTCGATTTCATCCACAGCAATTCAATTCACCCAACTTAGTTATGAGTTCATCCACCGAAAAACGCCCCTTCGCCACTGCGAGTGGGGGCACGACCACAGTTATTCCGCAGTGCGAGTCCGGCGATCGCGCCACAGAAACCAGCCATTCAAAAATCAGAATCGCTGTTGCCACAAAAGGCTACGGACTCATCAACCAGCACTTCGGACATGCTAAAGAATTCCTTATCTACGAAGTAGACGGAAATGCGGCTCAACTTATCGCCCAGCGCCCGGTGAGCCAATATTGCCACGGGAAAGACAACGGGCCGGGAGACTTAAGTGAAATTACCCAGATACTCGGCGACTGCGAAGCGGTGTTAGTGGCGAAAATTGGAGCCGTGCCCGCCGATCGCCTGCGCGAAGCGGGCATCGAAGCAGTGGAAGTGTACGACACCATCGAAACCGCCCTTTGGAACTATTACGAGGAGTGGTGTAGCACCCCCTCCGACGACGATCGCACCCCCACGTCATAGGAGGAAACCCATGCACTCAACCAACCCATCTCCGATTTATCTGGACAACAACGCCACCACCCAGGTTGCTGAAGAAGTCCTCGAAGCCATGCTGCCCTATCTGACCCAGTATTATGGGAATCCATCCAGCATGCATACCTTCGGCGGACAACTGGCGCGAAGTATCAAACAATCCCGGGAAAGCGTCGCCGCCTTACTCGGTGCCGAACCCAGCGAAATCCTGTTTACCAGTTGCGGCACCGAAGGCGACAACGCTGCCATCCGCGCCGCCTTACAGGCAAAGCCCAACAAACGGCACATCGTCACCACCCAAGTGGAACATCCCGCCGTGCTGAGTACCTGCAAAACCCTAGAAAAGCAGGGATATCGCGTCACCTACCTCCCCGTGAACGGGAAAGGGTTGCTCGACTTACACCAACTAAAAGAGGCTCTCACCGACGACACCGCCTTGGTGTCGGTGATGTGCGCCAACAACGAAATCGGCACGGTTTTCCCGATCGAACGCATTGGGCATATTGTCAAACAGCGGGATATCCTGTTCCACGTGGATGCAGTGCAAGCGGTGGGCAAACTGCCGTTAAACATGAAAGATAGTACCATAGACTTTTTGGTGCTGTCGGGACACAAGCTGCACGCCCCGAAAGGGATTGGCGCGCTCTATATCCGCAAAGGCGTGCGATTCCGGCCCTTACTGATCGGCGGACATCAGGAAAAAGGCCGGCGCGGCGGTACGGAAAACGTACCGGGCATCGTGGGATTGGGCAAAGCGGCGGAATTGGCAATGGAGTATTTTGAAGAAGAAGTGACCCGGGTGAAATCCCTGCGCGATCGCCTGGAAACCGGCTTGCTCTCGACCATTCCGGATTCCCAGCTCAACGGACATCAAAGTTTGCGGTTGCCGAACACCACGAACATCGGGTTTAAATATATCGAAGGGGAAGCCATTCTGCTCTCCCTCGATCGCGAAGGGATTTGTGCCTCCTCCGGTTCCGCCTGCACCTCCGGGTCCTTGGAACCCTCCCACGTGTTGCGGGCGATGGGACTGCCTTACACCTTGTTGCATGGCTCGATTCGCTTTAGCCTCTCGCGCTATACCACTGCCGGTGAAATCGATCGCGTATTGCAGGTGATGCCGCAGATCGTGACGCGACTGCGCGCTATGTCGCCGTTTAACAGCGACACCGACGAACAACAAGGCTGGTTGCAGGAAAAACAACAAGATTTAGAGAATGTGGCGGTGCGATAGGGTGCTAGCTCCAGCGGGGACCCCTGATGGGTGTTGCCCCTGCACCCCTGACACCGCCTGCGCCACAGAGTAGAAATATAGGAGAATTAAAGATGTGGGATTATAGCAATCAAGTGATGGATTTATTTCACAATCCCCACAACATGGGCGCGATCGCCACGGAAGAGTGTGGAGAAGACGAAGCGATCGCCGTGGGTGAGATTGGTAGCATTGTGTGTGGCGACGCCCTGCGCCTGCACCTGCGAATCGAGAAAACCAGCGAGACGATTCGGGATGCGCGATTTCAGACCTTTGGATGTGCCAGCGCGATCGCCTCCTCCTCTGCATTGACCGATTTGCTCCTCGGGATGACTCTCGACCAAGCGCTGCAAATCACCAACCGCGAAATCGCCGACTATCTCGGCGGGTTGCCCGAAGAAAAAATGCACTGTTCCGTGATGGGACAAGAAGCCCTAGAAGCGGCAATTTCCAACTATAGAGGGGTTCCGATTAGACCTCACGAAGACGATGATGGGCCTTTGGTCTGCACCTGTTTTGGGGTCAGCGCTGCCAAGATTCGCCGACTGATCCGGGCGAATAATTTGGCAACCACGGACCAAGTGACGAATTATATTAAAGCCGGCGGCGGTTGCGGGTCTTGTTTGCCGCTGATTGACGATTTGGTGGCCGAATATGCGGAAGTGGATCGTCCCGACTTGCCTGAGGTGGAAATTCCGCCAATTCCAGACCCGGTGGCGGTTTCAGCACCAGAACCTCCGAGGACAACTGTCACCCAAACTAGTCTGACGAATTTACAAAAAATTTCTCAGATTCAAAAGGTGCTTGAAGAAGAAGTGCGACCGATTTTAGCCCTCGATGGCGGCGATGTGGAATTGTATGACGTGGAGGGAGACCGAGTGAAGGTGCTGCTCAAGGGCGCTTGTGATAGTTGCCCCAGCGTCACGATTACCCTGAAAATGGCGATAGAACAACGGTTGCGAGAGCGGGTTATTTCTTCTCTGGTTGTCGAACCGGTGTCTTAGTCGAGAAAGTTTCCCTCGGGAGAAGGGTTTAAGATGAAAAGTAACAAAAATTACACTGCCGATTCTGTGACTGAGTTGCCCGAGATGTCCCCGGGGAATATATGGGCGATATTGGTTCAGCTTCAGGAATTCTGGCACCAGGCATCGAACGATTTTGGCCTGAAGCTGCGATCGCCGGAAAATGGAAAGGTTGGCGATCGTCTAGAGTTTGCCAATCCCAAGGAGGTTACGCCCGATCCGCGCATTTATGATTTTCCGGATTTGGTTTTGAAACCGTTGCAAGTGCTGCGGTCAAAATAAGCTTCTTGTGAAAAGAAGATACTCTCAACCTGCTATCTTTACCCTAATTGCCCCTTGCGGTTTGGCAGGGGCTTTTTTTTTGCGGCAATATCGCATATTCAACAACCGTTTAAGGGTTTTTATCCTTGAAAATTCCTGGACTTTTAGACCTTATAACAACTACAAGATTGTTTATTAAGAAAATATAAAAAGCGTAAACCGAGCTTTATATTTTTATTATATTGTTACAAAAATCGGAAAAGGTTCTGCCAAGTTTAATGACAGGTTTGGATGAAAAGAGCTAGAATGCTTTCAGGGCATAAGGTTGCAGAAATAAGCGCGGGGAAAATCGAGGCGATCGACCACCGTAGATCCACGAGTCTGACAAAAAAAAATCAAAAAAACCGAGATTTTACTGAAAAAACCTTATATTTTGTAGCAAAGCATACAACAACAAAAAAAATCTTTGCCTATGATTAAATTGGAACGAAAGGAAGAAACCATTTCGATTCCCAAAGCAAAGAGTTTTGTACGTGAAGGCAATCGGTCAATCGATAAAGACGAGAGTCTAAACTAAACGAAACCGAGACCCAAGAAAATTCTTGCCCCACCTCTGGGTTTAGAGGAATTTACAGATTTCACTGAACTGAAAAATTAAGACCGAAAATTAGGAGGTCAACATCATGCGGAAGATTGCTGTTTACGGAAAAGGCGGAATTGGTAAATCCACAACCACCCAAAACACCGTTGCTGGATTAGTCGAACTCGGTCGAAAAGTGATGGTGGTAGGTTGCGACCCCAAAGCTGACTCCACCCGCTTGCTGCTCGGAGGACTGCACCAAAAAAGCGTGTTAGACACCCTGCGCGAAGAAGGTGAAGACGTAGAACTCGATGAAGTTCGCAAACCTGGATACGGGAACACGTTATGCGTGGAATCTGGCGGTCCGGAACCCGGTGTGGGTTGTGCGGGACGAGGGATTATCACCTCGATTTCGTTGCTCGAACAACTCGGCGCGTATGAAGAAAGCGAACAACTCGACTACGCTTTTTACGATGTACTGGGGGACGTGGTTTGTGGTGGATTTGCCATGCCGATTCGCGAAGGTAAAGCGAAAGAAATTTATATCGTTACCTCCGGCGAAATGATGGCAATGTATGCCGCGAATAACATTTGCCGAGGCATTCAGAAGTATGCCGAATCTGGCGGGGTTCGCTTAGGCGGTTTAATTTGCAACAGCCGTAAAGTGGATCGCGAAGCCGACATGATTCAAGCGTTAGCGGAAAAACTCGGCACCCAGATGATTTACTTCTTGCCTCGCGACAATATGGTTCAACGGGCAGAACTGAACCGCAAGACGGTGATCGAATACGATCCTACTTGCGAACAAGCCGATCACTATCGGAATTTGGCCAATGCGATCGACGCCAACAGCAATGTGGTGGTTCCCACGCCGATGAAGAACGACGATTTAGAACACTTGCTCGTCAAATTCGGTTTGTATGAATAAAGAGAGCGGGCGTTGGGGTAGTGAGGAAGCGTCAAGTGCGCCAAGGCATTGCCCCGAAGCCAAGCCAAGTTCTGGATAGATTTCCAATTCAAATTTTTGGAGGTTTACTACCATGACCGTCATGGTAAGAGCAATTATCAGACCCGAAAAGAGTGCCGAAGTGATGAAAGCGCTCTTAGATGCAGGATATCCCGCCGTCACCAAAATCGAAGTATTTGGTCGAGGCAAACAACAAGGCTTAAAAGTCGGGAACGTGGTTTACGACGAGTTACACAAAGACTGCTTGCTCATCGTGGTTCCCGAAGCGGAAAAAATGCTAGTCATTCGCACGATTTTAAACACGGCCCGCACCGGCACGGAAGGGCAACATGGAGACGGCAAGATTTTTGTCAGCCCCGTGGAAGATGTTTACACCATCAGCACAGGTGCTAAAGAAAGTGCGGAGAAACCGAATTTAGTGACCGCCTAGGGCGTCACTCCTTTGTCCTCGGACATTGGCATGGAAAAGAAGGCTGGGGACAAAGGATAGCATTCGGATCGAATCCGACAGAGCGAAGATACGTTGTTTCCATACGATCGCCTAATATCGTTCCCGTCGGCGCGGGAGTGCTTTTCCCAAAGTGCGACATTAGGACTCTCGGTCAATCGTCGGATGAGATATTACACCTGGAGGGCATGGGTTGAAAACCCCGTGTTGAATGACAAATGAAAGAAGTAATGGCCGTTATCCGGCTCAACAGAATCAACGACACCAAACAAGCATTAGCGAAAGCAGGATTTCCTTCATTAACGGCACTCAAAGCCGTGGGACGAGGAAAAGAAGCCGTAGAGTTTGAAATCGTTCAAGCCCTAAACGAACATCCAAGTGAGACCAGCGAAGTGTTGCCCTTACTGGCAACTGGGTCTCGTCTGCTGCCCAAACGCTTACTCAGTGTCGTGGTGCCCGATGATAAAGTCGATCGCGTGGTTAGCACATTGATCGAAACCAATCAAACCGGCACCCCTGGAGATGGAAAAATCTTCGTCTTGCCCGTAGAAGACAGCGTGCGGGTGAGTACCGGAGAAACTGCAGAGTTAGCCATCAACGAAATGAAGGGCTAACATCCCAATCCCGCGATCGCCGAGTTCGGGCAACGCACAAATCAAGTCGGTAGAGTTCGGCGATCGCCTTACTAACCCCTGAAGTAATAGAGAGAAAGATAATGAGCGAGCATGATTCTGACGCCTTAAAATTGGAAAAGGCAAACTACGAAGTAGACCCCAAGGAAGTCACCGAAGAGATGGTGAGTCCCTATCCCGCCAAAGTCGTGAAAAAGCGAGCCAAGCACATTGTGATGCGCGATTCCTCCATCGAAGGACAGCAGATCGCCGCCAACGTGCGAACCGTTCCCGGGATTCTCAACACCAGACACTGCGCGTTTGCCGGATGTAAAGGGGTGGTGGTCGGCCCGTTCGGCGACACCCTACATATCGTTCACGGGCCGGTGGGATGTTCTTACTATACCTGGATGACCCGGCGCAACCAATATCGCACTCGCGAAGATGGCAAGAACTACATGAGCTATTGCGTCACCACCGACATACAGGACTCGGACATTGTATTCGGTGGCGTGAAAAAACTCCGCAAAGCGATCGAAGAAGGCTACGAAATCTTCAAACCCAATGCCATCACCGTTACCGCCACCTGTCCCGTGGGTCTGATCGGAGACGACATCCAAGCAGTGGCCAAAGAAATGACCAAGAAACTGGGAATTTCAGTCGTTGCCTTTAACTGCGAAGGATACAAAGGCGTTTCCCAATCCGCCGGACACCACATTGCCAACAATGGATTTTTCAAACATTGGATCGGCGAAGGCGAACCAGAGAGCGACGAAGAAATCGAAGGATTTACCGTCAACCTGCTCGGGGAATATAACATCGGCGGCGATGCGTGGGAAATCGAGCGCGTGTTCGACAAGTGCGGCATTAAAGTCATCAGCAAGTTCAGTGGTGACGGCAACTATGATGAAGCCAGCAAGGCACACTTTGCCAAATTAAACCTGGTCATGTGTCATCGGTCGATCAACTACATGGCGACCATGATGGAAACCAAATTTGGCATTCCCTGGACGAAAGTGAACTTTATCGGCGTCCAAGCCTTTGCCAAGTCCTTGCGGAAAATTGCCAGATTCTTCAATGACGAGGCTCTCACCCAACGGGTCGAGGAAGTTATCGCCGAAGAACTCGCCGAAACCGACGCGCAACTCGCCCCCTATCGCGAGCGTTTAACCGGCAAAACTGCGATTCTGTTTGTGGGAGGTTCCCGCGCTCACCACTACCAAGATTTGCTAGCCGATCTCGGCATCAAGACGATCGCCGCCGGCTACGAATTCGCACACCGGGATGACTACGAAGGTCGCGAGGTTCTGCCCACCATCAAGGTAGACGCTGACTCGCGCAACATTGAAGAAATCGAAGTAGAAGCCGACCCCGATCGCTACCGTCCCACCGCCGATCCGGAATGGATCGCACAACTAAAAGAAGAAGGTCTGCTAAGTCGGTACGAAGGCATGATCTCCGAAATGGGCGACGGTACCCTGATGATCGATGACATCTGTCATCACGAACTCGAAACCCTCATCAAGCGGTTCAAACCCGATTTAATCGGTTCGGGAATTAAAGATAAGTACGTCATCGAGAAATTCGGCGTGCCTTGCAAACAACTGCACAACTACGACTACGGCGGTCCGTTTGCCGGTTTCCGAGGTGCCGTAAACTTCGCCAAAGACATCGACATGCGGATCAACACCCCGGCATGGAAACTCGTCCAAGCCCCCTGGCAGAAGTAAGTGATGTAGCCGGGGAGACGGGAAGCGGGGGAAGCTTTCTCTCAATCGGTCAATCGGTTCCCCCCCGTTTCCTCTCCTCTCCGTCCTTAGCTCACCCAAACGCTTTGTTATTTCGCCCGCTTCAAATTTAAACGATCTCACCATTACGCAGGAGAAGTCAAATCATGTTAGAAGCAACCCCCAAGGAAATCGTCGAACGCTCAGCATTGCGGATTAACCCGGTAAAAACTTGTCAGCCGATTGGTGCAATGTATGCCGCTCTAGGCATTCACGGCTGCTTGCCCAACTCTCACGGTTCCCAAGGCTGCTGCTCTTTCCACAAGTCTCACCTCACGCGGCACTACAGAGAACCCATCATGGCCGCAACCAGCGCGTTTACCGAGGGTTCCTCCGTATTCGGCGGCGGTGCCAACCTGAAGCAAGCCCTCAACACGATTTTTTCCGTGTACGATCCGGAGATAGTTGCCGTCAGCACTACCTGTTTGTCCGAAACCATTGGGGATGATATCCCGACCTTCATTCGTCAAGCGCGCGAGTCGGGAGCGGTTCCGGAAGGAAAATATGTGATTCACGCCAATACTCCCAGTTATGTGGGGTCGCACATCACCGGCTGGTCGAATATGACCAAAGGGATGGTCACCTACTTATCCGCCAAAACCGAGACGCCGAATCAGAAAGTGAACGTGATTCCCGGTTATGTGGAACCCTCCGATACCCGCGCCGTGAAGCAGTTACTCGCACAACTAGAAATTCCGGCGATCGTGTTCCCGGATACCTCCGATGTGGTGGATACGCCGCAAACCTCTAACTTTAAGATGTACCCGAAAGGCGGCACTCCGATTCCCGATTTGATCGATACCGGCAACAGTAGCGCCACGATCGCCCTCGGCACCTTTACCTCCGAAGCCGCCGCCACCGCCCTGGAAAATAAATGCCAGGTTCCCGCTCGAGTGCTAGAACTGCCCATCGGCTTGCAAGCAACCGATCGCTTCGTGCAAACCCTGATCGAAGTCACCGGCGTCACCCCGCCCGAGAGCCTGAACGACGATCGCGGACGCCTGCTAGACGTGATGACCGACATGCAGCAGTACCTCTATCGCAAGCGCGTCGCAGTGTACGGCGATCCGGACCAGCTCATCCCCCTCACCGAGTTCCTGGTAGACTGCGGGATGCTCCCGGTATATGTCATCACTGGTAGTCCAGTGGGCAAGCGCTTCGAGAACCGCGTCAAAGAAATTCTCCAAGATAGCGTTCCCGATGCGATCGTCGCCGCCAATGCCGACCTCTTCTACCTGCACCAACTGATCAAAAACGAACCGGTAGACCTGCTGGTGGGTAACGAATACGGCAAGTATATCGCCCGGGATGAAGATATCCCGATTACCCGCTTCGGGTTCCCGATTCTCGATCGCGTGGGTCACAGCTACTTCCCCACCACCTGCTATTGGGGCGGCATCTATCTGCTCTCCAATATTTGCAACATCCTGCTCGAACGTCTCGATCGCGATGCACCGGACGAAACGTTTGAATTAGTTCGCTAACGTTGTTTTAGCCCGAAGAAGGATGAAATATCGCCCATTTCATCCTTCATTTCCTCCCATTTTTTCTTCATTTTTTATGCTTCAAGCACGAGGTGTATTATGAAAAAACCCACTCACCATATCTTCGTTTGTTCCAGCTTCCGACTCACTGGCGAAGCTAAAGGCGTATGTGAGAAAAAGGATTCTGCATCCTTGATCCAGTATCTGGAAGAAGAAATTTGCGATCGCGGTTTAGATGCCCTGGTATCTACCACCGGATGCATGAACCTCTGCAACAACGGACCAGTGATGATGGTTTACCCGGACAATTACTGGTACAAAGAAGTAGATGAAGAGGCGATCGATGAAATTCTCGATGCCCTGGAAGAGGGTCAAGCTGCAAAAGACCATCTGTTTGTCACCGCCTAAAGTTTACCGTTCATATATCCCTCAGTCAGAAGCCAGCATACCCTGACTTCTGACTTCCTTATACCTGAGTGTTTCTCATTTCCCTTTTCACGAGAACGCGAGGTTTTCACTATACTTTTCGTTCACAGGCGGAACCTGGGAACGAGAAAAAAAGCAAACTCTTGACTTCAATTGTAACATGGAAAACGTAATTTTCACCGAAAGAGAGAATCAAATTCACCGCAAAGGAAACCAGCCATTTGCATTAGAATGTAATAAAGAAAGTTTGGCCGGTGCGGTGAGTCAGAGAGCCTGCGTCTTCTGCGGTTCGCGGGTGGTGCTCTATCCGATCGCCGATGCGATTCACTTAGTCCACGGACCGATTGGTTGCGCCGCCTACACCTGGGATATTCGCGGCGCATTATCCTCCGGACCGGAACTGCACCGCCTGAGTTTTTCCACCGATTTGCAAGAAAAAGACGTTATCTTTGGCGGCGAAAAGAAACTCTATCAAGCCTTAGTCGAACTTATCGATCGCCATAATCCCAACGGCGCATTCGTGTATTCCACCTGCATTGTCGGCATTATCGGCGACGATTTAGAAGCCATCTGCAAGCGGGTCAGCCAAGAGAAAAACATCCCCGTAATTCCGGTTAAATCCGAAGGCTTTAAAGGCAACAAACGCGCCGGATATAATGCCGCTTGTCAGGCGATGTTCCGCTTAGTGGGAAGCGGCGACACCACCGGAATTTCCCCGCACAGCATTAACATTTTAGGCGACTTTAATTTAGCCGGCGAAATCTGGATTATCCGGGAATATTTTGAGCGGATGGGCATTGAAGTGGTGGCCAATATTACCGGGGATGGGAGAGTCGGCGATATCGCGCGATCGCATGGCGCAGCCCTGAATGTGGTACAGTGTTCCGGGGCAACAATGGACTTCGCCAAATTAATGAAAGAAGACTACGGCACCCCCTTCTTGCGCGTCTCTTACTTCGGCGTCGAAGATATGGCGCAAGCCCTTTACAAAGTAGCACACTTTTTCAAAGATGACCCGGAAATTCTGCAACGCGCGCAACAATTAGTCCGGGAAGAACTCTCCATTTTATATGCTAAACTGCAAGAATATCGCCAAGACCTGCAAGGGAAAAAAGCGGCGATTTATGTCGGCGGCGCATTTAAAGCCTTTTCCCTGGTGAAAGCCTTCCGCCTGTTAGGAATGGATGTGGTGATGGTAGGGTCGCAAACCGGCACCCATGAAGATTACAAAGAATTGCACGAAGTCACCGACGAAGGCACAATTATCGTGGATGATTCCAATCCCCTGGAATTGTCGGCATTTCTGAAAGAAAAAGATGTAGATATCTTTGTCGGCGGTGTCAAAGAACGACCGATCGCCTATAAACTGGGATTGGGTTTTTGCGACCACAACCACGAACGCAAAGAAGCCTTAGAAGGATTTGTGGGAATGCTCAATTTTGCCAAGGAAGTGCATTCTACGGTAATGTCTCCCGTGTGGCGGTTCGTTCCTCGCCGGGAAAAGCGGCACAAACTATCCGCCAGCGAATAAGCTTCACAGGGTGCGTCAGCGCCCGGAAAATCACCCCCGATTATTGTTTGTCGATACATTAGAAAAACAGGAGACGATCGCGTGAAATCCACCACAAAAACTCCCACTCCGTCTTACGTTTCCACCACCAACGCCTGCAAGCTTTGCAAACCCCTCGGCGCTTGCATCGCGTTTCGCGGAATCGAAGGATGCGTGCCCTATTTGCACGGTTCCCAAGGATGTGCCACCTATATGCGGCGCTACATCATCAGTCACTTTCGCGAACCCATCGACATTGCCTCATCCTCACTGAGCGAGAAGCATGCGGTGTACGGTGGCGGTCCGAACCTGAAAAAAGGCATTATCAACGTCATCAACAAATATAATGCCAAAGTGGTCGGCATTGCCACCACCTGTCTCACCGAAACCATTGGCGATGACGTGCCGATGCTGCTGAAAGAATTTCGTCAGGAAGTGAGTGCGGAACATCTGCCCTTGTTAGTGAATGTGTCTACCCCCAGTTATAGCGGGACGCACATGGAAGGATTCCACGCCACAGTGAGAGCGGCGATCGACCAATTGGCAGGAAAGCAAGAAACCGCAGAAACCACCCCCATCAATCTGCTTCCGGGATTGGTTTCCCCCGGGGATATCCGACATTTGAAACAAATTCTGGAAGACTTTCACATTGACGGGATTGTGTTGCCCGATATTTCGGAAACCTTAGATGCACCGGCCCAGTTAGACTACGAAAAAATTCCGGAAGGGGGAACGGCGATCGCCGACATTCAACGCATGGGAAATGCGCGGGCTACCCTGGAATTCGGACGCACCCATTGTCTGTCCAAATCCACCGGCGGTAAACTGTTAGCCTCACGCTTTCAAGTTCCCCATTTTCCCCTCGGTTTGCCCATCGGATTGCGCGAAACCGATCGCTTTTTTGCCACCCTCGAAGATGTCTGCAACACCGCAATTCCTCGCAAATACGAATTAGACCGAGGGCGGTTAGTCGATGCCTATGTAGATTCCCATAAATACCTATTTGGCAAAAAAGCCGTGGTTTACGGCGAAGAAGATTTAGTAGTGGGAATGACCGCATTTTTAGCCGAAATTGGCATAGTGCCGGTGCTGTGTGCCACCGGTGGAAAAAGCGGACATTTAGCCGAAGCGATCGCCGCCGTCACCGATGACATTTTATCCGCCCCTCCCCTGGTTTGCGAAAACATCGACTTTTACGAAATTGCCGAACAAATCGAAACCCTCGCACCGGATTTGCTCGTCGGAACCAGCAAAGGCTATCCCATCTCCCGCAAACTCAATATTCCCTTAATTCGGGTTGGATTTCCGATTCACGATCGCTTCGGCGGACAACGAACCCTTCATCTCGCCTATGGCGGTACCCAATCCCTACTCGATACGATTGTCAACGCAATTATCGAGAAAAAACAAGCCGATTCCCCCATCGGTTACGGCTACTTGTAATCGGAAATACTGGCAGTTTGACTGCCTCCCAATTTTTGGCACCATCATTGAGAAAAAAAACCATGACAGTTACGATTAATTTCGAACAACACCCCTGTTTTAATGCCAAAGTCAAAGGACAATTTGGCCGCGTCCATTTACCCGTTGCCCCGCGCTGTAACGTGCAATGCAACTACTGCAATCGCAAATATGATTGCGTGAATGAAAGCAGACCAGGAGTCACCAGCACCATCCTGTCCCCACCGCAAGCGCTGTATTATATGGAGCGGGTTTTGGAAAAAGAACCGCGCATCACAGTAGCCGGAATTGCCGGACCGGGAGATCCATTTGCCAACCCGGAAGAAACCCTCTCCACCATGCGGTTGCTGCGGGAAAAATACCCCAATTTAATTTTATGTTTGGCCACCAATGGACTGGGTTTAAGACCAGAATACATTCAAGAAATTGCCGAAATTGGCGTGTCTCACGTGACGGTGACAATTAATGCGATCGACCCAGAGATTACCCGCCAGGTTTACCGCTGGATTCGCGATGACAAAACCGTGTATCGCGGACGCAAAGGTGCGGAATTATTGCTAGAACGGCAGTTAAATGCGGTGAAAGGGTTAAAAGCTGCCGGGGTGGTGGTGAAAATTAACTGCATCGTCATGCCGGGAATTAACGACCATCATGTGGTAGAAGTAGCGCGGACAATGGCAGAATTAGGGGCAGATTTGTTTAATGCAATGGCCATGTATCCCACCCCAGATACCCCGTTTGAAGATATCCAGGAACCGGATTCTTTGATGATGGCAAAACTTCGCAAGGAATGCGAGCAATATTTACCGCAAATGCGCCATTGCACCCGCTGTCGCGCCGATGCAGTGGGACTGCTAGGGGCAGACCAGTCGGAGGAATTTCACGGCTGTTTGATTGCTTGTTCTAAGAAAATCGTGCCGTTGGAGTCGAAAAATCGCCCTTATGTGGCGGTGGCATCTTATGAAGGAGTGTTGGTAAATCAGCATTTGGGCCAAGCGGAACAATTCCAGATTTGGGAAAAGACCGACAGCGGGTTTAAAATGGTGGAAGAACGCATCGCACCAGCACCCGGAACGGGATTTGAACGGTGGCAAAAAGTGGCGGATTTATTGCACGATTGCAGGGCGGTTTTGGCCACCAGTATGGGGGATAATCCGAAGGAAATTCTCTCTAAGTGTGGCGTGTTGCCGGTGGAAATGAGCGGCTTTATCCAGGAAGGATTGCAAGCGGTGTATGACGGCGGGGATTTGACGAAACTGAAGGGCAAACGCCCGGTTGTCGGTGCCGTGAAAGGCGGCGGTTGTAGCGGCGATGGGTTAGGTTGCGGGTAATCTTGTTGTTGCGATCGCTTTAGTATAAGTTCCGCCTTGTTGTCGAGTTCGGTTATCCCAACAACGACTCGGGCGGGCTTTTTTTCTCGCTTTATCGTTTTCTCGTTCCCCGCATCTCCTGGGAACGAGTCATAGTCCTTGTCATGCGGACGCAAGCCTGCCTAGGCGCGATTTCAATCCCCCGGTTTGCTCGTCATTCACACCGAGGGCAAGTGCGATCGCCGCAGGAGGCGTTGCCACAAGTCCGCATCGGTGAAGTCCGCGATCGCCATCCCCGCGCCCAGGTCGAGGAGTTTGTGCGGGTCATGGGTGGTGGCAACCCCAATGGTATAAATGCCGGCTCCCACTGCAGCGCGTATCCCGGCGGGAGAATCTTCAAAGGCGATCGCCCCTGCAGGAGAAATCCCTAACTGTTCTAAGGCCAAGTTATAGGGGGTCGGATCGGGCTTGCCAATTGGCGCATTTTCTGCTAGCACCTTCACGTCAAAGCGATCGCCTAACTGCAACACCTCGAGCATAAATTCCACATTCTCCGGGGGCGCATTGGTCACTAGGGCGCGCTTCACTCCCCCTTCTTCGGTCCAGGTCAGCACATCGTCAAGTCCCCCTAACCGTTCCAGTTGGGTGCCCAGTTGGCGAAAGCGGGCTTCTTTTTCCTCCGCTACCCGTTTCCCCGCTTCTGGGGACAGTTGCGGCAAAATGTCTTGCACGATTTCGCCATTCAATCCGCCGCTAATTCGCGACTGGTAAAATGCTTTATCGATGTCCATCCCATAGTCTTTTAAAAGATCCTGCCAGGTTTGGAAGTGTATCGGATCGGTATTCGCCAGGGTACCATCTAAATCGAAAAGAATTGCGGCGATTGTCATGTTTGCCGGAACCTGTAGACTAAGATTAGCCACAAACTTATCCCTCGGGTAGAATGATAACCTGCCAGCTTTCCGTGGAAAGTATCGGTGGGTTCACCGTGGCACTGGTCAAGTCGATTTTATGGTAGCATAAATGGGAATTACAAAGGCGTTTGCAATTCTGGTACCCGTTCCGGAAGTCCACCTCGTTTCGGGGATGGAAACTTGCGAGAGCGAGGGAAAAGTGGCCTTTGGCAGCGATGCTTGGGAATTGTTTCGCCAAGTGGATGAAATGAGAAAAGGCCAAGCGGTAGAAGTCTTTATCTACCCCTCCCATTCCGATTCCGATAAACCCCTGCAGATGTCCGCCGCATGGCATGGCATCTATGTGGGTCACATCCCCTCTCGCCGAGGCCGATATCCTGGGGATAAGCGCTTCCGTCCCGCTTCTACGCAAACCGATCGCCCCAATTGGGCCGTGTTTTGGGAAATCGAAAGTCTCAGCGAAGTTCCCCTGAGCGAACAATTGCAATTGGGTGACTTTCGCATGCTGGTGACGAATAAGCGCTCAAATGGCGATCGCCGACATCTCCCTCACGGTCCGGTTTTGATTCAATATCCGTGAGCTATCCTCCCTCGGCATCGCCGTTTTCCCTCCCGCTTTTGTTCTCTTCCTCTCCCCGATAGCTGTAACCGATTGACAATTGGTGATGGACGAGGCACTCTGCACTCTCCCATTGTCCATCACCAATTGATCTCCGGCAATTTCGGCCAAAATTTCAGGGCGTGATGGATTGACTTTGATTCCAGAGTATGATACTCCCCCGCACTCTCTCGCCCCACTCGCGAGTGAGGAACGTGACATATGAAAGCGCCTCGAGTTTTGCTACAATTCTTTACCGTGCCCCACCCGTTCCCAAGTCACCCGGTTAGGGCGATCGCGTTGCAAAACCCTGGTTCGCGATTTAATTTTTGATTAGAATCTCAGGAGTCGATTGTCAATTTATGTACGTCATGGTATATTCAGACGGAGCCTCACGGCGCAATCCAGGCCCAGCCGGTGCAGGAGCGGTGTTAACCGACGAGCGCGGCGAAGTCCTTTACGAAGTCTGTCAGTATTTAGGGCAAACCACCAACAATCAAGCGGAATACAGCGCCGCCATTCTCGGCTTGGAAAAAGCCCTAGAAATCGGAGCCACAAAAGTGCTTTTAAAAGCGGATAGCCAACTGCTCATCAAACAAATCAACGGGGAATATCGCGTCAAAAATCCCGACCTGAAGCCCTTGTACGAAAAAGTTATCTTTCTGCTCGATCGCTTCGACAGTTACGACCCTCCGCAACACATTCCCCGCCAGCAAAATCATCTCGCCGACGCCCAAGCTAATCGCGCGATCGACGAACAAGCTTTCGCCTAGGTCTTTTTCCGGTCAGCATATCACAGATTGACAATTTTCCAATCAAAAGGCCGAGGGTGGCGGTTTTTTGCCCAAATAGAGCGTTGGCTGGGCATTGTTACCTACCCCGGCCCTGGGCATCGCGAAGCAAGCAATGCCCACCCTACAACTGGGGAAAGAGTTTTGAACGAAATCGCCAAATTGGCAACACAGTGGCGCATAGCGTCGTCTAGAGTAAAGATAACTCAAAGGTTACAGCCAGAGGTCGAGGAGAGCAAACTCGGGGGTTGACATCTGCCAACCGCTTTGCTAGAGTAAGCTTAAATCGGCATACATTCTATTTTTCCAGCAATTTTTCTCATGTTTAACCGCAGCAACTACTTTTATTTTTGGTTTACGCAGGTTCACCGGCGGTGAATACCATCTCGCATGGAAACGCCCGGTGAA
Organism: Phormidium sp. CCY1219; assembly: GCF_035615515.1. Classification (GTDB taxonomy): domain Bacteria; phylum Cyanobacteriota; class Cyanobacteriia; order Cyanobacteriales; family Laspinemataceae; genus CCY1219. The sequence goes on along the minus strand of NZ_JAJENT010000357.1, from coordinate 5,272 downwards.
CCGCAGAAGCAACTCTGCGGTTTTTTTGTTGCTTAACCTTGTATTCATATCGAGGCAAATCCGATGAAGACCTATCCCGCGAACAACTGGTTTTTTGGCTTTTATTTTTGGCTCAGAAAGAGTTCTGGGTAGGTTTTGCCATGCAAGGATAACGCCTCCGCCCGGAACTCGAAACAGGTTCCGGGCTTTTTTTTCGTTCATTTCGTTTGTAATTCCAAGGAGAAACACCATGAAAAACGCCAAACTCGCACTTTCCGAAAAAACCCAATCCCCCACCGTCATTCAAATCGGCGATCGCGCCACCGTGGGGGGCAAAGACCTGTTGATTGTCGGCGGGCCTTGCGCGGTGGAAACCCTAGAACAAATGCAGCAAGTCGCCCGCCATCTGTCCGAAGCGCCGGTGCAACTGTTGCGCGGTGGTATCTACAAACCCCGCACCTCCCCCTACTCTTTCCAAGGTTTGGGAGATGCGGGGTTAACAATTTTGTCCCAGGTCCGGGAAGAGTCCGGGATTCCCACCGTTACCGAGGTGATGTCCATTTCGCAAATCGAAGGGATTGCGACCCACGCCGACATGCTGCAAGTGGGGAGTCGCAACATGCAAAACTTCGATTTGCTCAAAGCATTGGGCCATGCGGGCAAACCAGTCTTGCTGAAGCGCGGACTCGCCGCTACCCTCGAAGAGTTCATCGGTGCTGCCGAATATATTCTCAGTCACGGCAACCCGAATGTGGTACTCTGCGAGCGGGGGATTCGCAGTTTCGATAGTTACACCCGCAATGTGTTGGACCTCGGGGCCGTGGTGGCGCTCAAACAGTTGACTCACTTGCCAGTGATTGTGGATCCCTCTCACGCAGCGGGCAAGCGAGAACTGGTGCCCCACTTGACCCGCGCCGCGATCGCTGCCGGTGCTGATGGGGCGATCGTGGAATGTCACCCAGAACCCGACAAATCTGTGTCCGATGCCAGACAGGCCCTTTCCCTGCCGGAAATGGTAGAATTGGTGGACAGTCTGCGCCCGATCGCCGCCGCTGTGGGACGTGGCGTACCAGTGGCGCAACCCGCGAGGGCATTATCCGTGGCATAACCACACCGATGCCCACACCGTGCAACAAACGCGAAATGCCCCAGAGGCGGGGTTTCGCGTTTGTGGATTATTTGATGTTTTTTCCAGGGGGAAACATGGCATTTAGTTTAAATCAGGTGGTTCCTTGGGGGCGATCGCTGAAGGAATATCGCAAAATGTTTAATTTGACTCCCGATGAGCTACAATTAAATATTCTCGACTGTGCCGCAGGTCCGGCTAGCTTCAACGCACAACTGACGGCGCAAGGCACTCGGGTGATTTCCTGCGACCCCCTGTATGAATTTAGGGTGGAACAAATTGGCGAACGCATCGCCCACACCTATGTGCAAATTATTCAAGAACTGCGTAATAATCAAGAATACTACATTTGGAAAACTTTCAGCTCCCCCGAGGATTTGGGAGCGGTGAGAATCGCTGCAATGGGGCAATTTTTGCAGGATTTCCCCCAAGGCATTTCCGAAGGGCGCTACGTCACCGCCCAGTTGCCCCAATTACCGTTTCAAACTCAGGAATTTGAGTTGGCCCTTTGCAGCCATTTTTTGTTCAGCTATTCCGAGTTTTTCTCCCAAGCGTTTCACCTGCAGGCGATCGCCGAATTGTGTCGCGTCGCCCGGGCAGTCCGCATTTTCCCCTTGTTAACCATTGCCGGCGACCCTTCCCCCTATTTGACCCCAGTGATGGAGTCTCTCTCATCTCAAGGGTATGGACTGGAAATCCAGCCGGTTGCTTATGAATTTCAGCAGGGTGGCGATCGCATGCTGCGCGTCCAACCGCCTCCCCAAGGGTGAAAAAGCAGGCGATCGCGGGGGTGAGGCGGGTCTGCAGTGGGACTGGAGTGCATCCCTGGGGCAAGTTTCGGGAACTTCACCCCAGGGAGATGGCCAATATATTGGCAATCTCCAACTTTCAGATGATATAACCGAGAAAGGAATTACTCCCGAAATCTTCAGGGACATTGTTAAACGGGAGATAGCGAATTCCAGGGGGAACTTTTCTCCCGCTTCAGTATCGATTCCAGTGACTCTCCTTTTTACTCACTCAGACCCTTACATTTTATGAAACCCACATGACTAAGATATTTGGCGACTTCATCGACGAACTCCCCTCCGGCACGGAATACTTAATATTGGGTTTTTCGCCCCACTCGATTCCGCTCAAGCAGCGCTGGCGTAACAATGGTTTATCTGCCGATTTTCTTGCCGATTACTTTACCACGTTCTTTCCCGGGGAAGAAAAAACCGAGGCAGGGTTTAGCAAACAAGCAGAAATTCAATGTGCCGTGAGTTATATTGTCAATGAACTGTTAGAAAATGCGATGAAATTCAGTCAGGAAACATGGCACTATCCGATTAGCATTAAATTGGTTCTCAGTTGCGATAAAATTGTGTTCGTGACCACCAATGCACTGACCCCGCACCATCAGGATAAATTGCAGAGTTTTATTAAAAAAATGCAGTGTTCCGACCCGCAAGAGTTATATATTCAACAGTTAGAAAAAAATGCCGCTGACGAAAGTCATAGCAGTTCCGGGTTGGGGTATTTGACCATGCTCAACGATTATGGGGCGAAAATTGGCTGGAAATTTGAATCCCTGGAGAGCAAGGATGACATCGAATCCGTAACCACAATGGTACAGATTGAGGTATAGTGGTTGCCAAAGAAGGGCAACCCCGGGGGATGGGACGATCGCCAATGCCAGACGCTTGCCCATTCACTGCCTCGGGCAATTATAACAATGCGTTACCCTCGAGCAGAGTCGCGATCGCCCCCTCAGAGGACGCCACTTAGCGGAAACCTGGCGTTTGCGGTAGTAGAACCCGCAATTTTCCCCTTTGACCCCAATCTGTTTTATGTTAAAACGGGTCTGTTGAGGTAGGTTGAGGTAGGTTCGCCAATCCTTCTCTCCCCCGGTTCATAGAAAACTGACAACTGAGTATGGAAATCAAAACCGACGACTATCGCATTTCGTACGATACGGACACCGCTACGGTTAATTGCCAGGGTTCCTTGCGACTCAGTGGCATGGATGAATATGCCCCCATCGTGGAATTGCTGGAAGCGGCGATTAACCAAGAACCGCCGATTATGACGCTTAATTTGCAAGAATTGGATTTTCTCAATAGTTCCGGGATCAATGTCTTGTCCAAGTTTGCGATTAAGGTGCGCCAGAAAAAAACTATTGATTTAGTAGTAAAAGGGTCGAAGGATATTCTTTGGCAAGGCAAGTCGTTAAAGAATTTACAACGGCTGATGCCTTCGTTAACCTTAGAATGGCATTAAAGAAGTGAAAAACAGTTAATTTGCATAAAGTTCCGGCATGAGCCAGGGAGGCTCGGCACCGAGAAGCGGCTTTTTGACCCGATGAAATTGGTTATAGAGCCTCAAAATTACGGTCGGGGAGGCTGGGCGAGCAGAGAGAATTATGCAAATTAGATGTATCGGAGACCGAGAAAAGCCGGGACGGTTAATCCCCGCAGATGCGATCGCCCCCGGGTGCAACCTCCACACCCAAACTCCCAATCCTCGAAGCTCAGGATTGCACGGAAAAGCGGGTGTAGGTGATAATGAAAAAGCTCCCCCAATGTTGGGTTGGGTCTCAATTTGAGGAAAACTACGCCATAGGGAGATTTCTGGCACAATACAACCAGAAGAACTTGCACGGCGGGGTGCAACTGCTCTGTAAGGCGCGCCAGGAAAGGTGAAACCAGTGGCTAGCCCAAGGGCGCTTCCCAGGGGATTCGTTGGGACTCCCGCCGCAATTTCGAGCGCATCTGCACTTGAGAGGGGTAAACGGCGCGCTTATCTGTCATTATCCGGTGTCGGTAAAGGAAAATCACGGGCTATGTGGGACCACAATACAACTCGAGAAGAACTGCTAATCGAGCTAAAAAAACAGCGACGGGAGCTAGAACTTGTCAAACAGGAAAAAGCCGATTTAGAAATTTTGCTGGAAAATACCACAGCACACTGCGATACAGTGGAAGCAGAGCTATTGAAAGCGAAAGAAGTGGCGGAAGTGGCGTCTAGGGCGAAAAGCGAGTTTTTGGCAAATATGAGTCACGAACTTCGCACCCCCTTGAATGCAATTTTAGGTTACACGCAATTGATGCTCGAAGAGGATGAGGATCTCGACGAACAGCAAAAGCAGGATATTGCTAAGATTAATCAGTGCGGAGAGCATTTGCTGACGTTGATTACGGATATTCTCGATATTGCGAAAATTGAAGCGCAACGACTGGAGTTGGAGTTGAGTAATTTTGATTTTCCGGCGTTTGTTAGCAATGTTAGCGATTTATTCGAGATGCGGGCGTCGCAAAAAGCGATCGCGTTTAACTATCAGGTGGTGTCTCCCCTTCCCCACGGAATTCGCGGCGATCGCAAGCGCTTGCGGCAAATTTTGCTCAATTTGCTCAGCAATGCAGTTAAGTTCACCGACGAAGGGGGTGTGACGTTTAAGGTGGGGTATGCGATCGATGGCGAGTGGGCGACGCCAAACGGTCATCTTTCCTCCGAGGGCGAGATAGAATCCCCTGTGGGCCGCAAAATCCGCTTTCAAGTGGAAGATACCGGCTGTGGTATCCAACCAGAATTGTTGCACGATATCTTTTTACCGTTTCATCAGGTGGGGGAAAAACACCGTCGGATGGAAGGAACTGGGTTGGGATTGGCGATCGCTAAAAAATTAGTCGAACTGATGGGCGGCGAATTGCACGTTATCAGCAAAATTGGCGAAGGAAGCACCTTTTGGGTAGATTTGGAACTCGAAGAAATTGCCGGCTGGTCCGAAGCAACCCAACTGCATCTGAGCTATTAAACCCCCCCCGCCACCTGCTTCCTTCGCCCCTGCTTTACCCCTCGGGTGGGCCTGTTCCCCCACCCACTGTGATTCCCCACCCAATCCCCTTTTTTACCCACAGAAATCATCCCCAATCCGGTTGATATTGCCAAAGCTAGTTTGGCTCTACCAAATTTGTTATGCTAAACTAACAGCTAGGAACAGGGAATGGGGAACAGGGAACGGGGAACAGTTCAATTAGGAACGGGGAACAGGGAACGGGGAACAGTTCAATTCAGAAAATTTATCAAAATGTCAGAGATTAATGATTTTAAAGACTTGAGAATTTGGCAAAAAGGTATGGAAATTGCAGAAAAATGCTATTTTCTGACTAATCTTTTCCCTAAACA
>NZ_JAJENT010000356.1:0-1012 GCF_035615515.1 Phormidium sp. CCY1219 | reverse complement strand
CTTTAGGGACTGTGTTCCTTGCCCCGCTTACGTTTCAGGCATTTACCCTCCACTTTTGCGGGAACGAATCGCACCTCCACATCAACCCCTTGGCGCTGCACGAAACCCAAGCTCAACGAAAACGCCGTGGTCAGACTCGCAATCAGTTGATTGAGTGCCAATTTCAGCGCCGCTGCTTCACCCACCTCGCCGATGCGTTGCGGTTCGCCAAAATGTTTTAAAAATTCAGACCACTGGGTAAATTGCTCCCGGGTACCCCCCACCATGACTTGCAAGCTGCCCGACTTCACCTGGGGAATGCTACCGAGAACCGGCGCTTCGAAATAGTCCCCCTCGAATTGCGCGATTTGCGAGGCAAACTCGCGGCTTTCACTCGGGGCGATGGTTCCCATCTGAATGATGGTTCGTCCCTGCAGATGGGGACGAGAGCGCTCAGACAATACCACCTCGCGGATCGCCGTGGCATTGGAGAGCATGGCGATCGCGCAATCGCATTGGGCGATCGCCTCATCAGGGGAATTCGCCAACACCGCACCGGCTTGGCGAAGCGGTTCCATTCTCTCTGGCGTTCGATTGTACGCCACCACCGAAACCTTGGCCGACAAAAGTTTTTCAGCCATCGCTAGCCCCATTAACCCGGTGCCCAGAACTGCTACCTGCACGCATCAACCTCCCGAATCAGTTCGTTTTTGCTTGATTTGGCGAAACTTGAACTTTAAGGTATCGCGTTTTTGATTTCCGTTCAATGAAGGGCAGCGATCGCAACTCATGCCGGGAATTGCGAAGCGAATCGCCGATAGTTGCGATCGCGATCGCAGCCGACGCAGTGCCTGCAACCCCCTATGTTGCCACTCAAGGAAAGCGATCGAGAGTCTGGAATCCCCGTAACTTTAGTTCGGGGAGGAAAGACGAACGACGGTTTTAACCGTCGTGACTTAAACAACGCACAGTTTGTTTGACCTGCGAATCAGTTTAACTTTCTTAGGGGAAAATTGCCCAATTCGTTTCCAAT
>NZ_JAJENT010000355.1:0-23342 GCF_035615515.1 Phormidium sp. CCY1219 | reverse complement strand
ACCGTAAAACCGCAAGAGACCTCATCATAATTGAGGAATATCAAGCGAAAATCAGCTCCCATGACAAGGGATAAATTAGCTAGGAGCCGGATGAGGTGAAAGTCTCATGTCCGGTTCTGAATGGGAGGTAGGGGTTGCAAAGCCCCTATCGACCCCTAATCCGAAGAATAGGATATTTCGAGAATTATGGATACGGATCCGCTTTATAAGCGCTTCCCCAAAGTGACGATCGCGCGTCGGGGGGCTGCTTTTATCATTGATTATGGGGTGGTAGCCCTGCTCAGTTCCTTGGGCGGCGATCCCAATTCCCCGGGGATGGAATTCGGGCAAGTGGTGGTGTTCTTGTTGTTGTGGTTGGGAATGCGGGTATTGCTCGTGGGTCGCAATCAAGGTCAGAGTTTGGGGTCTTGGGCGTTGGATATGAAAGTCGTGGACCTGAGATTTGGCCGCACCCCGCTGTTGCAAGACTTGTTCAAGCGCGAAGCGATGACCGGGATCGGGGCGGTTCTGACAGCGATCGGACTGAGCCATCTTACCCCGGGACATGGGGCGGGGATGCTGCTGCTGCTGCCTTTGGCGATCGATTGTAGTGCGGCGGCGACGGATCCGATGCGGAAACAGGCATTTCACGATCGCCTTGCCAATACGATGGTGGTGGCAACGATGCGCGGCTTTTCCCTTGACATTAAAGCCAAAAAGTGGTATAGACAATTGCGACGGTTGTATCGCGAGCGGGTAGAGCGGGGAAAAGACCGGGAATGATAGTTCCATCGGCGAGGAGAAGACAAGGAAGCCAAACCGGCGATCGGCCTTCGCCCAAGGTCAGCAATCCGCTATCCAATTGCGAGCCAGCCATAAACAATTTTTATCAAAACCAGCCAAATAGACTTGTTGAAGCAGACGCGGCTATGAGATAATGATAAATCGTGTCTAAATCTGTCTAGCTTTTGGAGCCGGGAGACCTATGGCTAAAGGCGTCCGTATCGTCGTCACCCTCGAATGTACCGAGTGCCGCACCAATCCGGATCAAAGAAGACCGGGAGTGTCGCGCTACACCACCCAGAAAAATCGTCGCAATACCACCGGACGGATGGAGTTGAAAAAATACTGCCGCTATTGCAACAAACACACCGTCCATAAAGAAACGAAATAACTGGGGGTCCCAGCCTCAATGTAGCAGTCGGCTCGTTGAGGTGAAAGCGGGACTTTTGCTAAGTGTCGTTCACTGGTCTGCAAGAAAACCATTAAATCGAAAAAACTGCTATGAGTTACTACCGTCGTCGAGTTTCTCCAATCAAACCGGGCGAACCCATCGACTACAAAGATGTGGAGCTGCTGAGAAAATTTATTACCGAACGGGGCAAGATTCTACCCCGTCGGATTACCGGGTTAACCTCCAAGCAACAGCGCGATCTGACCAAAGCAATCAAGCGGGCTAGAATTCTGGCGTTGTTGCCATTTGTGAATCAAGAAGCATAAGAGAAATTTGCGGGAGGGAAGGAATTAGGATTTTAGGGGAAATGTGAAGATGTAAACCCTAGACCCTAAAGTTTGGAGTATTGATTGTGGAGAAGGGAACGCTGCTCGAATATCGGCTGCACGGTGAGCGACGCCTCGCCGTGGCGGATCGACCTGATGGAAAAAAGAACTGGATTGTGGTGGATGAGAATGGGCAATCCAACAGCATCCCCCCGCGACAAGTCAGCTACGAAATTTCAGGGGGTTCTTTCACCCAGGCGGAAATCGCGTCTTTCCGACGGGAGGTAGAACAATATCTCGACCCAGAAAGCGTAGAGGTGGCGTGGGAAATCCTGGTAGAGGACGGTCAGGGCGTGGATCCAGCCGACATGGCGATGCTGCTGTTTTCCGAGTGCAATCCCGCTCAACGGTATGCGGCGCATGTGTTGCTCTGTGAAGATAAAATATATTTCAAGCACAAAGGCGATCGCTACGAACCGCGATCGCCATCTCAGGTGGCGGATCTCAAGCATCAACAAGCGGTAGAAACCCAGCGACAGCAAGAATGGGCGGAATTTGTCGCGCGGGTGCAAGACACTCTAGCAGGGGAGTCGGTAGACTGGGCGAGTAGCGATCGCATTCGGATTGAGGCGCTGGAAAATTATGCCGCCCTCGCAGAAGACGCGCGCGATCGCCATACCGCCAAAGAAACCCTCGCCGCCTTAGACCGCCCAGAGACCCCCCAAGGAGCCTTCCGGCTTTTGGTAGATTTAGGGGTGTGGTCTGAGCACGAGAATTTATTCTTGCGACGCACTCAGATTCCCACTCATTTCTCTACCAAGGTACTCGACGTGGCCCAAAGCTATTTGAATTCTCCGCCTGAAGATCGCGAAGCGAACCATCGTCTCGATCTGACGCATCTGAAGCTGTACACCATTGACGATGAAAGTACCCAGGAAATCGATGATGGCTTGAGTATCGAAACCCTGGATGGGATGCGTCAGCGTATTTGGATCCACATTGCCGACCCCTCGCGATTGATTTCTCCCGGAGATGAACTAGACCTGGAAGCCCGTCGGCGCAGCACTACCCTCTATCTGCCCACCGGCATCGTGCCCATGTTCCCCCATGAATTGGCCACCGGCCCGATGAGTTTGGTTCAGGGTCAGCGTTGTCCGGCCCTGAGTTTCGGCGTGATTTTAGATGAAAGCGGCGCGGTGGAGGAATACACCATCCACCCCACGGTCATCCAACCCACCTATCGCCTGACCTACACCGATGTGGATGAGATGCTCGAACTCGGCGTGCAAGCCGAACCCGAAATCGCCGAACTCTCTGAGTGGGCCAAGCGTCGCCAAACATGGCGACGGTCTCAAGGGGCAATTAGCATCTCCATGCCCGATGCCTCGATTAAGGTTTACGACAACGACCAGATTGCAGTAGAACTGCTGGAAGATTCCGCCTCGCGCCAGTTGGTGGCTGAAATGATGATTTTGGCGGGAGAAGTGGCGGGACGCTACGCCCAAACCCACAATCTTCCCCTACCCTTTCGCAACCAACCTCAGCCGGAATTGCCCCCGGAAGAAGAATTAATCGTCCTTCCCGCAGGGCCGGTACGCGCCAGTGCCATCCGTCGCTGTATGCCCCGCAGTGAAATGAGCCTCACCCCGGCGCGTCACGCGAGTTTGGGCTTGGATACCTACATCCAGGTCACTTCTCCAATCCGCCGCTACAGCGACTTATTGGCCCATTTCCAAATTAAGGCCCACCTGCGCGGCGAGGAACTTCCCTTCTCGACCCAAGAGGTGCAAGATATCATGTCCAGTATCGGCACCGCCGTGAAAGAAGCCTCCTTGGTGGAACGCCAAACCAACCGCTATTGGGTTTTGGAATATCTGCGCCGTCACTCCGGGGAAGTCTGGCAGGCAATGGTCTTGCGCTGGCTGCGAGAAGATGAAAATCTGGTCCTGATTTTATTAGAAGATTTGGGGATCGAACTGGCATGGCGCGTCCCCCGGGCGGTGGCTTTGGGCGATCGCCTGGAACTCGAAGTCGCCTACTCCGACCCCCGGGAAGACCAAATCCACTTCCAAGAACGGATTTATCAAACCGCTCAATCTTAATCTTCCCCCCCCCTTTACAGCAAATTTTATTATCACTTGCCCTTAGCTCTCTTCCTGTTTTCCCCAACAGCCCAGGAGAGCTTAGATTTTTTTCCAAAAAATTAACAGTTGGCAACATGCTATAACCTCAAAATAAAAAAACCGTAGGGTGCGTCACCCCCGCACCCAACAAATGGGAAAACAACCAAATAAAAAATCGGGGGTGACGCACCGACTGGGGGGACCTATGCCAATTCATTAACTTCCATAAAAACCCTCGCCCGATCGGGTGAATAAGGAGCATAATTTCGATTAAGCTTTGAGAACCTGCCCATGTCTTCTCAACCCGATCCGCGCATTGCAATAAAACTCTATTTAAACGCCTCCAACCCTAGATTACTAGAAGGGCTGGAGGCTTGGGTGCGTTTGGGATTGCTCGACGATCGCCAGGTCAGGAACCTGTGCCAAACCTATCTGAGCCATCCGTTACCGCAACCGCAACAGATTGCAACCGAAGAAACAGCCACTCCAGAGGAACCCCCTCGGGAACTGCAAACCGCCCCTCCGATATCCCCGGAGCAACCCACAGAAGACGGGAGTCAGGGAGAAAGCGCCCCAGTTCCCGGGTTCCGGATATTGCAGTCGCTCAAGGCAGAACTGAGCGTGCGATGGCTGCTGTTTCTCGGCGTTTTTATGGTGCTTCTGTCCTCCGGGGTACTCGCCGCCACCCAATGGGAACGATTTCCCGCCGCCGGTCAGTATTTGGTGTTATTCACCTACACCATCATGTTTTGGGGAGCCAGCCAGTGGGCGGGCAAACAGGGGCGATTGCGCCTGAGTGCTCAAACCCTGCAACTGGTGACACTGCTGCTGGTGCCGGTAAATTTTTGGGCGATGGGTGGGTTTGGGTTGTGGAACTCCTTGGCGGGATGGGGAGCGATCGCGATCGCCGCACCAGTTCTGAGCGCCATCATCGCGCACCACTGCAAAAACAGCCCATCGGCGATTTTACCCTTCACCCTCTACATGGTGCCCTGTTACCTGCATTGGGGGTGGGGATTGACCGGATGGCCCTTCGTGGCGGTGTATTTCAGTGCCATCCTCACCGCCCTGGGGAGTACCTTAGTGCCCGGGGAACCCGCCCGCCACAGCGATCGCCCCGATGCCGAAAGTAACTTACCCCCACCCCCACCGCCGAGCCGATTGAGCCGCCGGGATATTTTCCTCGGACTTTACGCCACCGCCGTGGTGCTGGGGCGCGCCATTTTCATCGTCGGGTTGCCCCTCGATCGCTTCGGATTAGCCATCGGAATCTGCGGTTGGATTTTGGCCCACGCGCGAACCATCGCCGCGAAACATGCCAGCGATCGCGCCTCAGAAGCAGACCCGCGCCCGAGGGCCGGATTTTCCGAGTCACTCTGGGGGGGTAGCTTATTAGCCCTAGGTTGGGCAATCTCCGTATGGACCTTACCCTGGCAAGCGATCGCCGTCAGCGCCCTGGCGTTGTGGTGGTTGAGCGTAAGCCTGCGTTGGTTTTTCCGCGTTGTTGATTTTATCGCCATTTTCGCCATTGGTTTGCAAGCATATTGGCTGATGCGAGAATTAATACCCCCCGTGCTTCGCAACAGCGCGATCGCCACCGGCAAGCAACTCGCCCAAGCGCAAGAAAACCCCTGGGTGTTATTCAGCCTAACCCTGTTTCCCTACCTGCTATTGATGGTGTGGCTGACCGATTGGCTGTATTGCCAAGCTGCAGGCGATCGCCACTCCCGGGCGCGCACCTGTGCCGTCACCGGCGATCGCCTCTGCCTCGGATTGGGTCTGATTCTGGTTAGCCTCGCCCTAGCCAATCCCAGCGTCCTGAATCTCACATTATACTCATGTACCGTCACCCTCGCCCTCGTCACCTATCGTCGCCTCACAATCGGAACCGACGAAGGAGACAATGAGGCAGCAGAATCGCCCATCCCTCAGCTACCGCACAGTGCGCCGACTTTAATTTACCTCACCCACATCACTGCATTGCTCGCCCTACTCTCCAGCGTCAATTGGGCAGTCCCCAATCTGCCGATGGAAGGGTGGGCCAGCCTGTTATTAGCCCTCGCGATCGCCGAGTGGGGGATTTCCCTCGCCCTAGAATTGAGAACGCGCCCTCCCTGGGTGCAGTTGTATCGCACCTGTGCCGCGACTGCTTGGTATTTAGGGTTAGGGGTAGTGCTGGTCAGTTATTATATTTTTACCTACAACATCTATCAGCCCTATGGAAGTGGAATGGCTTCCGAATGGGGACTTCTGTGGTCGATCGCGCCGGTGGGGCTAACCGCCATTGCCTATGGCTCCCGGGAGCGCTCTCGCGGGGCGGCGGCGTTGAGTGTAGCCGCCGCCTTAGCCGCTCAACTGCTGACCTTAGAAACCGCAGAAACGCGCGCGATCGCCCTGGGTATCGCCACGGCAGTCATGCTGCTGAATACCCGCATCTTGCGAGAAACCGTATCGGCGGCGATCGCCATTGGCTGTGGGTTGAGCTTCATCGGCCAGATATTGGCCCTCGGCCTATTGGGATTGCCTCCCGTGGTCGGCGAGGATTGGCTTGTCGTCGGAGGCAGTGCGATCGGCGCTTTAGCCTTAACTCACACTTGGCTGATGCCTCGCCACACCGAACTATCCCGGGTGTATGCCCGCGCCGCCCAGGGATGGGCAAACGCCATCCTCGCCCTAGAAGTGAGCTCGATCGCCCTGCACTCCTTTACCGTTTACCAAGAAATGCTGGTGCCCTCCACCGCAGTGCTAATTGCCTGCGTTCTCACCACTGGCGCGATCGCCTATCGGCTGTTGCAAGACCCCTCAGAGCAGGGGGTTTATATCTTAGCCTGGAGCTTAGAATTGCTGAGTGCCGAAATGCTGGGCCTGTTCGATCGCACCTGGATTAGCTTAGCCGTGGCGAATGTCCTCCTCGGCGCGATCGCCTTCATTTTAAGCGAATGGTGGATGAGGCGCACCCGCAGAGAATTGCCCCACAGTTTGAACGCGATTCCCCTGTTTTACGGCATTCTGGGAGTGGCATTGCGGGGCGGAAGCTTTACCAGTTGGAGCGGATTAACCAGCTTCGGACTTGCGGCGATCGCCATTGGCATTGGGCGCAGGTATCGCCAAGGGAAACCGCTAGTATATCTCGGATTGCTCGGATGTTCCCTGGCCGCCTACGAGCTGCTATACTATCAAGTCGCCTCCATGTATCCCGGCGATCGCTTAATTGCAATGGCCGCCTTAGGCGCTGGAATCGTCTATGAATATCGCCTGCTTGGCCCGTGGTTGAGCGAGTTTCTGCCCCTGAGTGCCCAAGAATTGGCCTTTCTGGCGCACCTGCACTGGGGTTTGAGCAGCACCCTGTTAGCCAGCGCGATCGCCTATCCCATCTCATCCACCGACTGGGTAGGATTGGGCACCGGTATCTTTTTGAGCCACTACGCGATCGCCCGAGGTCGCCATCACCCCACTCCCGAAACCGCCGAACTCTGGGTTTACCTAGGCATTTTAGAAGCAGCGGGAATCGTCACTTATCTGGTGACGCGCCTACCCAGCGAGTTTCAAGCGGTGGTGATTCTCTGGGGCGGCGCGATCGCCTGTGTGGTGGCATACTTTTTCTATTTTCTGCCCTGGGAAACTTGGGGATGGCCGCAAAAACCCTGGCGCAGAACAGCGATCGGCTTACCGGCGATCGGAGTATTCGCCACCAGTGATGCCCCCTACACCAGCACCGATGTAGCGTGGTACTTTTCCACCACCCTATCCGCCTCATTTTATATCTTCCTGAGCCGAATGTACCGCCAAATTCGGCTGACCTATCTCAGTGTCGCCCTCATAGACTGGGCGCTGCTGCGCTGGTTTGACACCCTCAACCTCACCGATATCCTCTGGTACATCACGCCCTTAGTCGCTTCTGTGCTATACTTCGCTCGAGTCGAGCCAGACCTGAAGGAATCCGCACAAAAACCCATCCGACATCTCATCCGATTATTCGCCAGCGGCACCTTCTGTTTTGTTATCCTATTCACCCATCACTGGTTAATTACCGGCCTGATTAGCCTGGGATTTATCTTTGCCGGATTGATACTGCGAATTCGCGCCTTTCTCTATGTCGGAACCGTCGTATTTTTGTTCAATGCCGTGAATCAACTGGTGATTCTCAACGCGCTTTATTCATTTTTGCGATGGATCGTGGGGTTGATAGTCGGTATCCTCTTAATTTGGATTGCCGCCACCTTTGAAACCCGCCGGGAACAAATCATCGCCGTTTTACAAAATTGGCTGATTGAATTAGACCATTGGGAGTAAAGGAAGGGGAAATTTATCGGGGCGTTAATGGTCAGTCAGTTTCTCCGGGCAGCGTTTCCCCCTTGCCCCTGGAATGGATAAAATGAGTAAATCTGCTGCGATATTCCGAACACACTAGAGACTTAAACCCGTTATCGAACATCATGCCAAATCCAATCACTCAAGCTCAACCGGCGTTAGAATTTATCCCCCCAGATTTCAATCCCTTGGTGTTTCGCGCCGCCCAAGTGTTGATGCCCTTGTGGCGGAAAGCAAACACCCCGATCGCCGAAATTGAAGCGGAAAATGTAGAGCGGATTGTGGAACTGTATCGCCAGTTTCAACAGGGCAAAATTCGCTTTACGATCGCCGCCCGACATCCGAGTACCCACGATCCATTTGCCGTCTCGGAATTATTGTGGCGCATCGTCCCCCAAGTGGCGAAAGAAAAGGCGATCGTCCTCCATTCACCCTCCCACGTTCATGCATTGTACGATCGCGGCATTCCCCTGTGGGCCGGACAATGGGTGGGATGGGTGTTTTCCAAACTCGGGGCCACACCCATTCAACGGGGTAAAATGGACCGTCAGGGGTTGCGATCGGCCCGGGAATTATTTATCAATGGGTTGTTTCCCCTCGCCGCCGGTCCGGAAGGGGCCACCAACGGACACAATGAAATTGTCAGTCCCTTAGAACCCGGAATCGCCCAACTCGCATTTTGGTGTGTGGAAGATTTAAAAAAAGCCGATCGCCCGGAAGAAGTCCTCATCCTTCCCCTTGGCATTCAGTATTTCTATATCGAAGACAATTGGGATGCAGTAGAAACTCTCTTAAGTCGCATGGAGGCATTTTGTGGCTTGGAACCCCTACCCACTGACCAACTTAAAGAATCTGCCCTCGACCATCCCCACCTCACCCATCAAGCTTATCTTTACCCGCGTTTGATTCGCTTGGGCAAACATTTGCTCTTGTTAATGGAAGACTTTTATCGGCGGTTTTATCATCGAGACATACCGAAAAAGTCAGCAGAAGAAATAGAGTTAACCCGGGAATTGCCCGCCTTATTAGATGAAGCATTAAAAGTGGCAGAAGAGTATTTTCAGGTGTCTGCCAAAGGGAATGTAATCGACCGCTGTAGGCGATTGGAACAAGCGGGATGGGAGCGAATTTATCGCGAGGATATCGAGGATTTTGAGGCTCTATCAGCGTTAGAACGGGGACTTGCCGATCGCGTAGCGGAAGAAGCCAGTTTGCGGATGTGGCACATGCGACTGGTGGAAAGTTTTGTGGCGGTTACCGGTCAATACGTGCGCGAAAAACCCACCTTTGAACGCTTTGCAGAAACCACCTTATTGGTGTGGGATACCATCGCCCGCATCAAAGGCGAAGATCCGTTTTTGAACCGTCCCGAACTAGGACCGCAACGGGTTAAGCTGACCGTAGGCGAACCGATATCCGTCAGCGATCGCGCCGCCAATTATCAACAAAAGCGGCGCAGCGCGATCGCTGAATTAACCAAAGATTTGCAAACTGCCCTGGAAAACATGATTATTTCTTAAAAATTTTGACGGGTTTCCCATCGAGTTTAACGTTGCGGTGGGCAATGCCTGTAAAAAAATAGTCAGCCTAGGCGGAATTAGCCTGTGCCTAGGCGCGATTTCAATCCCCCGCTTTTTCGGGTTTCCAGAATTACCTGGAAACCCGAAAAATGAGATTATCGATGTAGGATGTGATGGCGAGGAGCAATGCCGGGATTCATCACCGAGGCTAATTCTTCTTCAGACAATTGGCTAATTTCGCGTTGCAGTTCTTCATCGGTAAAGCGATAGCCTCTAGCTTCCGCCAACTCTCGGAACCGAGATAAATTGTTAGCCGCTTGCAGTTGTTCTTTTAATGCCATATCTTGTTTTACAGCTTTAAACAGTTGAGCTGCGTTTTTCTGTGTCATTGTGGTAAATCTCCTTAAAATTTCAGTAAAAAATCCACGAACCTCTATTAAATCGTGCGATTGAGCGATATTGGCCTCAGCCAAGTAATCCTGAGTAATTTGTCTTAGATATCCTGTGTCACCGAGGCCGATATTGCAAGTTGTGGCAAGTTATAGTTATGAGGATAAACCCTTTGCCACACAATTTGCGAAAATCTTGACAAAAGTTTAAAAAACTGAGAGAGAACTTAACAAAAAGTAAAAAACTCGGGAGAAGTTCGGGATCCAATAGGGGATTTCCTGAGCGAATTCGGCAAAAAACGAGTAAAAATACCCAAAAAATTCCCCCAGTGGGCAACGGTGGCGCACAAAACCGGGATCGGATTTGCGAATCGGGACTCGGAAGACCGTATAGTGGAGGGGCAGGAACTCATAAAACGAACAATTGTGAAAGCGATTACACTTCTGGGATCCACAGGCTCCATTGGCACTCAAACCTTAGATATTGTGGCGAATCATCCGGATCGGTTTCGGATAGTCGGGTTAGCCGCCGGACGCAATGTTGAAATGTTAGCCCAGCAAATTCGCGAATTTCGACCGCAGATAGCGGCGATTTGCGTGGCGGAAAAATTACCGGAACTGAAAGCGGCGATCGCCGACCTCGACCCCCAACCCATCCTGCTGGGTGGAGAATCCGGCGTAGTAGAAGTGGCCCGTTACGGCGATGCGGAAGCGGTAGTCACGGGAATTGTCGGTTGTGCGGGGTTGCTTCCCACCATTGCGGCGATTGAAGCGGGCAAAGATATCGCCCTAGCCAATAAAGAAACCTTAATTGCCGGCGGCCCGGTAGTCAATCCCCTAATCGAAAAACATGGGGTGAAATTACTCCCCGCCGACTCGGAACATTCCGCAATTTTTCAATGTTTGCAAGGGGTTCCGGAAGGGGGATTGCGACGCATTCTCCTCACCGCCTCTGGGGGAGCATTTCGCGATTGGCCGGTGGAAAAATTAGCCACCGTAAAAGTTGCCGATGCCTTGAAGCATCCCAACTGGTCAATGGGCCAAAAAATCACCGTAGATTCGGCAACTTTGATGAATAAAGGACTCGAAGTCATCGAAGCGCATTATTTGTTTGGCATGGATTACGATAATATCGATATCGTGATTCATCCGCAAAGTATTATTCACTCGTTAATTGAATTGCAAGATACTTCGGTTTTAGCGCAATTGGGCTGGCCGGATATGCGATTGCCTTTGCTTTATGCCTTGTCTTGGCCCGAGCGAATTTATACCGATTGGCAACAATTGGATTTAGTTAAAGCCGGAGATTTAACCTTCCGAGAACCCGATCGCGACAAGTATCCCTGCATGGAATTGGCCTATGCTGCTGGTCGTGCGGGAGGCGTGATGCCTGCGGTATTGAATGCGGCAAACGAGCAAGCTGTGGAGTTATTTTTAGAGGAAAAAATTACGTTTTTGGATATTCCGCGCGTTATCGAACAAGTGTGCGATCGCCACCAAACCGAGAACAATCCCACGCCGTCTTTAGAAGAAATTATTGCCGTGGATAAATGGGCGCGAAAGGCAGTGTTAGAAGTAAGTGAAACCCTGGAAAATCGCCCCATTTACACCGAAGTCGTTCCAGAAGCTACCGCAAAGGCGGGTTAGGCATCCCGTGGTTCCCCCGATGGCGCGCCCCACCCCAATCGGGTGTGGGCGCGATTAAAATAATTAAGCAAGTCAAATCCTCAAACGCGGTCACAAATCCATTCGTTTTAGGTGGAATTCAGCTATGAATCGAATTTATCGCAGTCTAGCTATTTTAGGCACTATCGGCGCTTTGGCGGGCATCCCTCAGACGAGTTTTGCCCGGGAAACGCCTCGGGTGGTGGCGCAGTCTAATGCGCGAGACTTGATGGCCCAGGCGATGCAGAAAGCACAGCAAGGGGATATCCGAGGCGCGATCGCGGATTACTCTCAGGCGATACAGCTCAATCCCAATAATGCAGAGGCTTATATCGGGCGGGGGAATCTGCTTTCCCGAACCGGGCAACAATCTGAGGCGATCGCCGATTATACCCAAGCGTTGCGCTTGAATTCCTCGACGATTGAAGCCTATATCGGGCGAGGAAGCGCTCATTCCGCAATGGGCAATCAAGAGGCAGCCCTGGAGGATTATAATGAAGCGTTGAGTCGCAATCCCAATTATGTGGAAGCCTATATTGGTCGCGGAAGCGTGTTGGCTCTGCAGGAAGAGTACGATAAAGCGATTGAGGATTTCGATCGCGCCTTGCGGCTCAATCCTGGGGAAGCTGCAGCGTATTATAACCGGGGAAGCGTTCGGTTGATTCAGGAAAAGACGGAAGAAGCGATCGCCGATTTTCAGCAAGCGGCGCAATTATTTCGCTCTCAAGGCAATTTGCCTTTAGCCAATCGCACCGATGCGATCGTGGAGCAATTGCAAAATCGCGAAGAGTAATATCCCTCGTTCCCCGGAGGGGAAAATGCCGCATCAAGGCTCCACTGCTTTGGGAAAGGGTTGCGATCGCCTCCAATACCTCCCATCTCCCTGCTTTTGCCTCACTGTATTCTCTAGCCTCCCGCGCGATCGCCGGATTTGTCAACCGCCTTTCACCCAGGTTTTCTCTGTTTCGGCGATCGCGTTGTTTCCCCACCAGCGGGTTAGCATTCTCCACTGTAGAATGGGTCATAAAACTTGACAAAACTTTACAATAAGTCGGGGATTAACTCTGCTTTGCTTGCGGGCGATCGGACGACAAACCCAATTCCCAGTTTTCCGGCTTGTCATCAGGTCAAATCTGAGGTTTAATAGAGATATTCTCGATAAATTGACCCCCTGTTAAGAATTATCTCGAACGGGAACAATAGGATCGCGCCAAGATTGCCCAAAAACTTAGGCAGTTGCGGGGAAATGGGGTCAGCAGATGAGGCGATCGCCTTTAATGAATGGGAGTTAAATCAAATGGATGCCAAGGAACTACTCGAACGGTATGCAGCAGGAGAAAGAGATTTTCGAGACGTTAATCTAATTGGAACGAATCTAGAAAAAGCCAACCTAGCCGGTGCGGACTTTTCCGGCGGGTATTTCGTCGGCGCAAACCTTTCGCGCGCCATTCTCACCGGGGCCAATCTTCATTTGGCTTTTTTGCACCGCACCAATTTGAGTTTTGCCAAAGCAAATGAGGCAATTGTCACCGATGCCGATCTGACAAAAGCTAACTTACGCGGCGCTTATTTTGTCAAGTCTGTGCTGATGGGGTCGCAATTGAGTGGGGCAATCCTAACCGGAGTAAACTTGCGGTTGGCTTGTTTGAGTGGGGTGAATTTATGTGGCGCAGATTTGCGCGGAATTAATTTACGTTCGGCGAATTTAGTCGAGGCGAACTTGAACTGGGCAAATCTGCAAGGGGCACGCTTGAGCGGTGCATTATTGCGCGGCGCTTCTCTCAATGGTGTGAATCTCTCCGAGGCATATCTTAATGGGGTAGATCTCAATAGTGTTGAGTTAGATGGGGTGAATCTGAGTGGCGCAAAACTCAGTGGTGCGAATTTGAGTTTAGCGAATTTAATGGCCACGAATTTAAGTGAAGCGCAGATGCGAATCGCGTTTCTATTTCGGGCTAATTTACAAGCGGCTTGTTTGACCCATGCGAATTTGTCTCAGGCGGATTTATGCGAAGCGAACTTGTGCAAAGCGGATTTATCTTTTGCGGATTTAAGTAAAGCGGACTTAACTGGGTCTTTTTTGCACCGCGCCAATCTCAATCAAGCAGATTTGAGTCAAGTGAGCTTGCGCGATTCTTCCTTGTGTGGCGCGAATTTTAATGTAGCCCAAGTGAGCGGTGCGGACTTAAGTGGGGCAGATTTGAGGGGGGCGTATTTAGAACCCTCACACTGGCGCGAAGTTTCCCTCGCCGATACCAAAATGCCCGATGGTAGCGTGCGAGATTAAATTGGCGCGCGATTTTATACAATAATTACAATTCGTTCCCAGATCGTGCTGGGAACGCCCTCTAAGAGGCTCCGCTGATGGACTCCTTACCCCATCGTGCGGGTAACGTCTTTCCTGCACAGACGCGAGCGATCGCCTTTCTTCATAGCCCCTCCACCCCAGCCAAACTGATGTAACACTTTACATCAGCCTTATCGATTTTTAGGTGGTTAACAAAACCCAATAATATTGAAGCTATAACTCTATTTATAGCCTGTTTTTCCGGACTGTAGTAATGCATCGGAAAACATTGAAGCGATCGATTCAACGAGTTGGTGCTTGACAAAATTGGAAATTCGTGGTATGTGAGACCAGGAAAAGTTAAGATAAAGTTAAAATAGCCAACCTACCTTGACACAAGCGCATCAGCGATTTATAGTTGAATGACTACAATTTCTGGGGTAAAAATCCCAACTC
This sequence comes from Phormidium sp. CCY1219, assembly GCF_035615515.1. GTDB lineage: Bacteria > Cyanobacteriota > Cyanobacteriia > Cyanobacteriales > Laspinemataceae > CCY1219. The sequence goes on along the minus strand of NZ_JAJENT010000355.1, from coordinate 9,112 downwards.
AAGAAGGGATAAACATTGCTTTTTTTTAATAAAAAAGAGAACTATGTTGACGCAAGAAGAAGGCGATCGCGTATTAAAATCCTGGAACGATACGGCGGTTACGTATCCCGACGTTCGGTGCATCCACCAGTTATTTGAAGCCCAAGTGGAACGAACGCCCGCATCGGTGGCGGTGGTATTTGAAGACGAGCGACTCACCTATGGGGAGTTGAACGAACGCGCCAATCGATTGGCGCGGTATTTGCAAGGATTGGGCGTCGGACCGGAAGTTTTAGTGGGTCTTTGCATCGAGCGTTCCTTAGAAATGGTGGTAGCCATGTTGGGCATCCTGAAAGCAGGTGGCGCTTACGTACCCTTGGATCCAGCCTATCCGCCAGAGCGGTTGGCCTTTATGATTGAAGATGCCGGATTGTCAATTGTCGTCACCCAAGCGTTTCTGGCATCGGGAGTGCTGAATTTGACAACCCCGAAAACGCGAAATTTGAAGTAGGTTTGCCTAGAAAATGACTGGGAAGAGATATCGGAAAAAAGTGCAGAAAATCTAGAGAGTGAAATCAGGTCGGAAAATTTAGCCTATCTGATTTACACCTCGGGTTCTACGGGAAAGCCCAAAGGAGTACAAATTGCTCATCGTTCGGTGGTGAACTTACTACAGTCGCTTGCCAGTTTTCCGGGATTGAGCGATCGCGATACAATCGTAGCCGTCACCACCATATCCTTTGACGTATCCGTGCCCGAAATTTACGGTCTTTTAACCGTGGGAGGGCGGGTGGTTATTGCCAGTGGAGAAGCAACAAAAGACCCCGCCCAGTTAATAGAGGCGATCGGGCAACACAGCGCTACAATCATGTCAGCAACGCCGGCAACTTGGCGAATGCTGTTAGACGCAGGTTGGCAAGGGAGCAAAGAGCTAAAAATTATTTCCACTGGAGAGAGCTTATCGAGAGAGTTAGCCGACAAATTATTAGAAAAAAGTGCGGCGGTGTGGAATCTATACGGTCCGACAGAAATTACAGTTTGGGCAACCGGTTATCAGGTACAACCCGGGGAAGAGTCGGTAGCGATCGGACAGCCCCTTGCCAATACCCAAATCTACATTCTTGACGACGCTCTCCAACCCGTCCCCATCGGCGAAACGGGAGAATTGCACGTAGGCGGTGCCGGTTTAGCGAGAGGATATCTAAATCGCGCAGAACTGACCGCCGAAAAATTTATTACCAATCCCTTCAGCACTGAACCGAATTCCCGTCTGTACAAAACAGGAGATAAGGCTCGCTACCTTCCCGATGGCAACATTGAATGTTTGGGGCGCATCGACAACCAAGTAAAAATTCGCGGCTATCGCATCGAACTCGGAGAAATCGAAGCAATCCTGAACCAACATCCCGAAGTCAAGCAAGCTGTGGTTGCAGCGAGAGAAGATATCCCGAACCAAAAACGTCTTGTTGCCTATCTAGTTGCCCGTTCCCTATCCCAGGATGCAGCAAACCAGACCGAACAATGGCAAAAAATCTGGGATGAAGCTTACATCCAACCCGACGAGACGCAAGATGCGAGCTTTCATATTGGCGGCTGGAACGATTCTTATACTGGAAAAGACTTAGACCCAGAGCAGGTGAGAGAATGGGTTGACTATACAGTAGCGCGGATTTTGTCGTTGCAACCGACTCGAGTGTTAGAAATAGGTTGCGGCACCGGGTTGCTGCTGTTTCGGATCGCGCCCTTATGTCAGCATTACTATGCTACGGATCTTTCTGGAGAAGCGATTCGTTACCTAGAACGACAAATCGGCGATTCTCCTGCGGTGACGCTGCGTCAGACGCCGGCGGATGGGTTGGCACAGATGGTCAGCGAATCGTTTGATACGGCAATTTCTAACTCGGTGATTAAGTTTTTCCCCAGTATCGATTATTTGGTGGAGGCGATCGAAACGGCGGTGGAGTTAGTGGAACCGGGGGGGCAAATTTTCCTTGGAGACGTGCTGAGTTTGCCGCTGTTGGAAGCGTTCCATACGTCGGTGCAGTTGTATCGATCGCCGGCCTCTCTGTCGGTAGCCGAACTCGATCGGCGGATAAGCGATCGCCTTCGTCGAGAACAACGACTCATCATCGATCCGGAATTTTTCCTTGCCCTCAAAGAACGGTTGCCCCAAATCAGTCACGTTGAAATTCAACTCAAGCGCGGGCGCTATCAAAACGAAATGACTCGCTTCCGCTACGATGTGGTACTCCACCTCGGTAAAAAAGTTTCCCATCCGATCGCGCCTCCAATGTATCTTAACTGGCAGCAGGATAATTTGACCATAGCTGCGGTTTGCCGACAACTGCTAGAAACCTCCCCAGAAATCCTGGTGGTCACCGAAGTTCCCAACATTAGGATTTCGGGAGATATGCGAGCAATGGAAGTGCTAGCCAGTGACGATTGTCCTCAAACCGCAGGGGAAGTGCGCTGTTTAATTACCGCAGAAGGGATCGAACCGGAAGAGTGGTGGGAATGTGAGTCAGAGGTGGGTTATCGGGTTAATCTTACCTGGTCGGCGAGCGGTGGCGATGGGTGTTACGATGTTATATTCGTGCGAGGCGATACTCAGATGATTGCCGACAGCAGCATGATTTACCCTCGCGCGATCGCGCTAAAACCCTGGGGCGCTTATGCGAACCAGCCTTACAGGGCAAGCGATCGCAGCCAATTCGTCCCTCAGTTGCGAGAGTTTGTGCGAGAAAAACTCCCCGATTATATGATGCCATCGACGTTCGTTGTTTTGGACGAACTGCCCCTGACGCCCAGCGGAAAAATTGACCGACGCGCCCTACCCGCCCCGGATACATCTCGCCCGCTTCTGGACGTCGAGTTTGTGGCACCGCGAACTCCCACCGAAGAAATCCTCGCCGACTTATGGGCGCAGGTGTTGAATCTCAACGAAGTGGGTATATTCGACAACTTCTTTATGTTGGGAGGAGACTCCATCGGTGCCACTCAACTGGTTTCGCGGGTGCGCGACAGGTTCGATATAGAACTGTCCCTGCATCGGTTGTTTGAATCGCCCACCGTGGCGGAACTTAGCGAGTCGATCGCGCGAGCCAATCGCCAAACACTAGCTCCCATACAACCGCTGCGGCGAGATGGAGACTTGCCCCTCTCGTTTGCCGAGCAACGCCTGTGGTTTTTAGACCGATTGCAGGAAGGCAGCGTTACCTATAACGAGCAAGAAGCGTTGCACCTATCCGGTTCCCTGCAGGTAGAAGCGCTACAAGCGGCGTTGCAAGAAATCGTCCGCCGTCACGAGAGCTTGCGGACTAACTATCAAGCGGTGGATGGTTCTCCAGTGCGGGTAATTTCCCCCCAAATGGATTTGAAAATGACTGAGGTTGACTTACAGCATGTGCCACCAGAGGAACGGCTGAAAGAAGTGCAGCGTTTGGGCGATCGCGACATTCGGCAACCCTTCGATTTGGCAAACGATCCCTTAGTGCGGGTGACTCTATTGCAGTTGGCAGCCGATGACTATGTGCTATTGCTAACCATGCACCACATCATTACCGATGGCTGGTCAAGGGGGGTATTGTGCCACGAGTTGGAAGCGCTTTATGGGGCGTATGTGTTAGGGAACCCGTCGCCGCTACCGCCACTGCCGATCCAATATGCGGATTTTGCGAGCTGGCAGCGGCAACCGACGATTGCGGATGCGATCGCGCCCCAACTGGATTACTGGAAGCAACAGTTAGCGGGAGTGCTACCGATATTAGAACTGCTCACGGACTATCCCCGCACAACTATACAGAACTCCCGAGGGGGTAAAGCGTTTTTCGAGTGTGGAGCGCAACTCACCTCACGGTTAAAGCAGTTGAGTCAAGAAGCGGGAGTTACCCTTTTTATGACGCTATTTGCAGCGTTTGCCACGTTACTCTACCGCTATAGCTCTCAGGAAGATATTGTAGTCGGAACGCCTATTGCCAACCGCAACCGCAGCGAAATAGAAGGGCTTATCGGCTTTTTTGTCAATACCCTGGTGTTGCGAACTCAATTTGCAGGCAATCCGAAATTTACTGACTTATTGCAACAGGTACGACAAACCGCCTTAGATGCTTACGCCCATCAAGATGTACCTTTCGAGCAGTTGGTGGAGGCACTGCAACCGGAACGGAGTCTCAGCCATTCGCCGATTTTTCAGGTGATGTTTACCCTGCAAAACGCCCCGATCGCACCTTTGCAATTGCCTGGAGTAAGTTTTAAGTGGATGCCAATGAACACCGCAAAAGCCAAGTTCGACTTGTTCCTGTCGATGGAGGAGACAGAAGCGGGATTAATTGGATATTGGGAATACAATCGCGATTTGTTTGAGGCGACAACGATCCGTCGGATGATGGCACATTTTCAGACCTTGCTGGAAGCTATAGTCGCTAACCCCCGAACCCCAGTTAGCAAACTGCCGTTGCTAACGGAAGCCGAACGACATCAATTGTTAGTAGAATGGAACGATACGGCTTCAGAGTATCCCCGGGATAAGTGCATCCATCAGTTATTTGAAGAGCAGGTAGAACGCACCCCCGATGCGATCGCAGTGGTTTTTGAGTCAGAACGCCTAACCTATCGGCAGTTAAACGCGAAGGCAAATCAACTGGCGCGGTATTTGCAAAGTTTGGGCGTCGGGCCAGAGGTGCTGGTGGGCATCTGTATCGATCGCTCGGTGGAAATGATAATCGGATTGTTGGGGATTCTCAAAGCAGGTGGAGCTTATGTGCCGTTAGACCCTAACGCTCCTCTAGAGAGATTGGTCTATCAAATCGTAGATTCCCAAGTATCAGTTTTAGTAACTCAAAAACAGTTGGGGCATCTACAGCTACAAGAGCGAGTGCGTCAGGTTCTATTAGATGCAGATTGGATGGTAATCGCACGAGAGGGCGATCGCAATTTAGTCCCTACAGTCAAGCCAGAAAATTTGCTCTACGTTATTTACACCTCCGGAACAACAGGTCAACCCAAGGGAGTCGCGATCGAACACCAATCGATGACCAACTACCTCAATGGGATTGTTCGGCAGTTCGCTCTTAGTTCTTGTCGCAACTTTGCTTTAGTCTCCAGCATTACTACAGATTTAGGCAATACTATTCTTTTTCCCGCTTTATGTACGGGAGCATGTCTTCACATCCTCTCCCAAGAACGAGCATCCGAACCCGGTGCCTTCGCGGATTATATCCAGCAGCAAGCCATTGAGTGCCTCAAAATCGTTCCTTCGCATCTGAGCGCTTTGCAAGCTTCATCTCACTCTGGGCGGCTACTGCCACGTCAAGTATTGATTCTCGGGGGTGAAGCCTCTCATTTTGAGTGGGTTAAATGTCTTCAATCCCACGCTCCTAACTCTACTATTTTTAACCATTACGGACCGACAGAAGCAACTGTGGGCGTGTTAACTTATCGTCTGAAGAATGACTCACCAATAAAGCCAATGGCTACTTTTCCTCTCCGAAATGCCCTTCCCAATACCCAAATTTATATTCTCGATCGCCATCTCCAACCCGTCCCCATCGGCGTACCGGGCGAACTCCACGTCGGCGGTGCGGGATTAGCCCGAGGCTATCTCAACCGCCCGGAATTAACGGAGCAAAAATTTATCCCCAACCCCTTTAGTAACGAACCGGGTTCTCGCCTCTATAAAACGGGCGATTTAGCCCGCTATCTCCCCGATGGCAACATCGAATTTATCGGACGCATCGACAACCAAGTGAAAATCCGAGGCTTCCGCATCGAACTCGGAGAAATCGAAGCAACCCTGGCTCAACACCCAGAAGTACGCGAAGCCGTGGTTATTCTACGAGAAGACACCCCTGGAGACAAGCGCCCGATCGCTTATACTGTTGCGAACGCGCAAGTAACATCTTCCCAGTTGCGCGGTTTCCTGAAAACCAAGCTACCCGACTACATGGTGCCTTCTGCGTTCGTCTTTTTAGAGGCAATCCCTCTAACGCCCAATGGGAAATGCGATCGCCGCGCCCTCCCCAAACCCGATGCCGAGCGAGAAATAGGAGCGATCGCACCCCGCACGACCACCGAATTGCAACTTTCTCAAATCTGGTCGGAAGTTCTCAATATCCCCACCCTGGGCGTGCGAGACAACTTCTTTGACTGGGGAGGTCATTCCCTGTTGGCGGTGCGCTTGATGGCTCGCATCCAGCAACAGTGGGGAATACATCTGCCCTTGGCAACCTTGTTTACCGAACCGACTATCGAACGCCAAGCCCATCTGCTCAACGCCGAGAGCAATATCCGTTCCGCTTCTCCCGTGGTTGAAATTCAACCCGTCGGCGAGATGCCGCCGTTGTTCTGCGTCCATCCCGTGGGCGGTAACGTGCTGTGCTATACAGAGTTATCCCGCCAGTTGGGGTCATCCCAACCGCTCTACGGCTTGCAGTCAGCAGGATTATCCCGCGAAACGGAACCTTTCACCACAATTGAACAGATGGCGGCTACCTACCTGGACGCCTTGCAGGAGATTCAGCCCCACGGTCCGTACTATTTGGGCGGGTGGTCGATGGGCGGTGTGGTGGCTTGGGAAATGGCGCGCCAGTTATTGGACGCCGGGTGTGAGGTGGCATTGCTGGGGTTAATCGATAGCTATGCCCCCCATGCCATATCGAATCGCGAACCCCTGGATGAAGCTACCCTCGCTCATGCTCTGGCAACGGATTTAGGGGGTTTGTTTGGCACCCCAATGGCGCTTTCACCCGCAAAGTTGGCGCAACTCGAGCCAGAAGCGCAATTACATCGCATTTTCTCGGAAGCCGAACGGCTGAATCTCTTGCCACCGGAAGTGGGTATGGAGCAGATGCGTCACTTGTTCCGCGTCTTCAAAGCGAACCAAATGGCCTATGCGCGCTATCGACCCCAACCTTATGGGGGTCGGGTTGCCCTGTTTTGTGCGAGTCGTGCAGTCGAGGAAGACCGAGGCTGGAGTTCTTTGGTAACGGGAGAGTTGACATCCGTGACGATTCCGGGAGACCATTATGGGATGCTGCGTCAGCCCCAGGTTCGGATTCTCGCTCGCGAGTGGCAGGCTTGCCTGCGACGGGTTGTGCGATGATTCACACACATAGACCGCTGAGGCGATCGCTGTGAGCTTTCTGGAAGAAAATGGGTTGACTTCACGGCGCACTTTCTCGACAGTGGTTAAATGAGTTCAATCTCTGGCGTGGTGGAAAGCTACCATAAAAAAGGGCTAAACTTTGCTTTGAATTAACAAAACATAGGAATGACGCAATGCCATAGACGCTAAAGGGAAAGTGGCGATCGCCCGGATTTCCTCTCCCGGCGATCGCACTCCATTGGGCTTCAGTCAATTAAAAGTCGTACTGAATGCCCGTAATCACATCCACCCGCAAGTTCGGGTTATCTAAAATAGGATTAGCCGCATATCGCAACAGCAGGGAATTGTTGAACGACCAACCCTGAATGATAGGGATGCCGAAGGTAGTGGTCGATTCGATATAATAATCTTCCACATCATCTAGGGGAGTCTCAACCGTCAGAAACTGGGTCAAGTTGAGGACGTCAAAGTAGATATCTTTGTAACGGAGGCGATATTGCGCGACGGGAAAATCGAAGTCGTCACTTTCGATATCCGAGTTTTCGTAGCGAACTCCCAAACCCAGTTGCATATCCAACGTTTGGTCCGGTCCGCCGCGCCATAAATTAAGACCCGGGCCGGTAAAAAAGTTCGTCCGCAGGTCGATATTATTCAGTTCGTCGCGCTGCACTTGAGAGCTGGCAAAATATTGATATCGCGCAGTGATGTGATATCGGTACTCGGTGTCAAACTGACCTTGAAATTGGTTTTCATCTAGGGGTTCGACCCGACTATCATCAAAGTTGTTGCTCAGAGAAATGCCCGCATCCCATTCCTGTCGCGCCCACTGTCGGTCTATTCCGGCAAATAGGGTAGCGATACTGGTGGTGACCGCCCCGGAAGACAGACTGGCGGCTATTCCCACATTTCCGTTCCATCCCGTGGGTTCTAAGGGAAATAATGTGGGGGTTTCCGGGACTTCAGCCGCGATCGCCAGGGCTTGACTTTCCTCGAGCAATTGCGCCGAAATCGCCGAGACTCCCAGGCGATCGTAAGCAAGGGCAAGTTCGGTCAAGACCCCTGCTTTTTGTGCCGAGTCCGAGATTTCATTGGCAATGTCTGCGGCTTGGGATAAAATACCGGTGGCGGCGTCTTCATCCCCGATTTCGACCCTGGCGATCGCGATCTCGCTGAGTATCCGCGCCTGGGCTGCATTATCCTCCAGGGTATTTGCCACGGCTAACGCTTGGAGTAAAATCTCTTCCGCCCGTTCGGTTTGGCCGATTTCGGCATATTTCAGGGCAATTTGACTCAGCACTCTCGCCTTAGCTTGCGGATCGGCGATCGTGTTTGCCACTTCTAAGGCATCAGATAAAAATTCCAAACTGGGTGTGGCTTGGGCCAGTTGAAGGCTCAATTCCACCGGGTTGAGTTCCACCAGGGAGCGATCGCCCCTTTGCATCCCATCGAGATAACAAGTAGCGCACCCATCTGGTATTGCAACGGGGATAACCTCTGCGGAGTTAACCGCTGCCCCTGCTTTGGCGAAGGATACCTGCGCCAATAATACGCCAGAAACTAATATTTTTCGTTTCAAGATCGATCACCTCACACGAACTTTTTGTCTGGACGAAAGCCAAGCATTTTTTGCACTTTAAATGCAAAAATGTCTCGGCTTATTCGATTATTTTTACATTAATCGATGGTAAAATCAACATTCAGCCACTGGAAATTTTTTAACTCCGAGTACAGCACTTTCCCAGTGCCCAATTTGGGAGGTTTCCAGTGGGTTGTTAATGGCAAAGGAACCTTCTCAAAGCTTAGCAGTTCAATTGCAGGGGTTTCCCCGCCCGGACAACAGCCAACGCAAATATGCTACCCAATTTATGACTACTCATTGGTTTTGATTCGATCTGGAAAGGGAAGTGCGGCTAACGCCCCCTGTTGCTTAGTTAGGGAAGCGATCGCCGCAGGCTTTCATCAGAAATTAGGGTTGGTAAGGGGGAGAACGGAAACCCTCGTCATTTATGCGTAGGGAGGAGTTCTCCCCCT
>NZ_JAJENT010000354.1:0-38752 GCF_035615515.1 Phormidium sp. CCY1219 | reverse complement strand
ACAAAAAAAAGGGGAATCGGGTAAGATGAAACTATAGGTGCAGGCAGGGCATAAATGCAATGCGTAAATTGCTTAACAGCCCTGCCTGACCCTGCAAGCTTCACCAACCATCATACCACACGATCGCCATTCTGTGCTACCTGAGCCGGAAAATCATTGGAAATTTTGCGAAGCACAATTGCCATTCCGTGGTCTTTATGCAACAGTGACGATTTGCCGGGAGAGTGCCCCCTTTACCACCTTATGGGCGATCGCGATCGTGGCGGTGGGGACAACCCATTATCCGGCGCGACGATCGCCTAAAATCCCCAACGAATCGAGTCAAAAGAGATTAATATTGAATGCGATCGCGGGTTTTGCCCTTTGCCGCATTTTTATCCACAAAATCGATAATTTTGCCGGCTACATCCACATTCGTTGCTGCTTCAATGCCCTCCAAACCCGGAGAAGAATTCACTTCCATCACCACCGGACCGTGATTCGATCGCAAAATATCCACCCCAGCCACTTTCAATCCCATTGTTTTTGCTGCCCTGACAGCAGTAGAACGTTCCTCCGGCGTTAACTTGATTTTCTGTGCCGTACCGCCGCGATGCAGATTCGAGCGAAACTCTCCTGGTGCACCCTGGCGTTTCATCGACGCCACCACCTTTTCACCCACCACAAAACAGCGAATATCCGCGCCATCGGCTTCTTTAATAAATTCCTGCACCAAAATATTGGCATCCAAACCGCGAAATGCTTCGATCACCGAAGTTGCAGCTTGCTCGGTTTCTGCCAGAACCACGCCGATTCCTTGGGTGCCTTCTAGCAGTTTGATCACCAAAGGAGTGCCTCCGACAATATGAATCAATCCGTCAATATCTTTGGTGGAATTGGCAAATCCCGTGACCGGCAAACCAATTCCTTCTCGCGCCAACAATTGCAGACAGCGCAGCTTATCGCGCGATCGCGAAATCGCCTGAGATTCATTTGCCGAGAATACGCCCATGATTTCAAATTGTCGCACCACAGCGGTGCCATAAAAGGTTTTAGACGCCGCAATTCTCGGAATCACCGCATCGAAATCTTCTAATTGCTTCCCCTGATATACAACCGTGGGGCGATGGGAGGTAATATTCATGTAACAGCGCAGGTAATCAATCACTTTCATCTGATGACCGCGCTGTTCCCCGGCTTCCTTCAACCGTCGGGTGGAATACAGTGAAGGTTTCTGGGATAAAATGGCGATTTTCATAATTCGGGATACTCCTGTTTTGTGTTGATATTACCAGCGATGCGGAGTTATTGATGAGTGTGTAAAAACGAGTGACCTGGATCGACGAGAAAGCGCCGACGCACTGCCTGACGACCCAGCAACATTCGGAATCCCATGACATCCCGATTGGTTAAAGTTAGTTCAATGGGCCATCGGTTTCCGTCGAGTTCCACCGGGGTGAGAATCGCCAATCTCAATTCAGCATGACCTCCAGAATTGCGAACTTCTCTGCGATCTAACAGTTGAGCAACGGCGGTCACGGTTTTTAGGGTATCGCGCTGATAGGGATGAACTTTGAAGCGAACCATCGATTTTCCTGAATGGGAAAAGGTTTCGATATCAAAAGCGTGAATGGCGGATGAACGCGCACCCGTGTCGATTTTAGCTTTAATTTTTTCAATCCCGAGTTCGGGAAGCGAGATCCACTCTCGCCAGCCGATCGCGGGCAATTGTTGCTTGTGTTTCATCAGACTCTCTATCCCGAGGGAACGCACCACGAAGGACAACTTGTGACACTATTGTTTAGGATAAAAGCGCACAGGACTTTTGTTGCGGGGAATCTTGTCTTTTTTCCTGAAGGTTAATGCTTGAGATTCAGCGGAAAATGGAGAGGACGTTCCCGTGGCATCAATCGCGATCGCTGCGTTTTAGGATTTAGTGTATCGCCATCCTTGGATTTTGCACACAGCAGTGCGTTTATCCGATTGGGGGGGAAGGATTGAAGCGTAGGGGCGATCGCGCAAATCCGCGACTCGTCATCACATGCGCGATCGCATCCCCTGATTCTATCCACCTACGCTCTGGATGAATCATTCACAACTCATCCCCTCTGGCACGATCGCTTCGTCTAACTCGCTCTGACACAGTTTTGCTTCTTCCACTTTCGCGCCGGTCAGATTCGCCTGATTCAAACAGGCTCCCTCAAACGTCGCATTGCCCAGATTGGCTTGGCGCAGATTTACCCAATTCACTTCCGCTTCATTCAGATTTGCGTCGCGCAGATCGGCTCCATCGAGAATTGCGCCATTGAGTTTCGCCTGTCCTAACTGGGCGGTGGTCAGTGTCGCCCCACTTAAATTGGCTCCATACAGTTTGGCTTCAGACAGGTTGGTATCGATCAGGTTGGCTCCTCTCAAATCCGCTCCACTAAAATTAACATTGCTCAAATCCAATCCAATTAAGGACGCACCCACTAAATTCGCTTCCTGAAACGTAACGCCATCAATGTTAGCGCCGCTCAAATTCGATCCTTGTAAGTTAACGCCGTTGAGGCTGAGTCCGCTCAAATTGGCGTTGCTCAAGTTCGCTTCTTGCAGTTCGACGCGATCGAAAGTCACTTCGTTGAGATTAGCACCGCTTAAATTAGCTTGTTTTAAGTTCGTATCAATTAAATCCGCGCGCGTTAAGTCCGCTTCACTCATATTCGACTCTCGCAAGTCGGTTTTTCGCAAATCTGCCCCTCGCAATTTCACCCGCGCCAGGTTCGCTCCTTTCAGAATCGAGCCGGTGAAAATTGCCGAACACAGTTTGCTGTCGCTGAAGTTCGCACCACTGAGATCCACGTCACGGATGGTGAGCCATGAGCTTTTCACCCCAGATAAATCTAGGTTGCGAAAGTTCCTTTCTCCTTCTTTATATCGTTTCTGAAATTCTGCTATTTTCATCGCATCTGTCTCCTGCTATAGATACATTTATTGTAAGATATTTTCTGCACGGAGGAATCCTCCCACAGATTAATTTTTACTTTTTCATAACAATTTTGGGTACAGAAATAACTTTATTTTATAAAGAGGCGAATCGTCATTGGTAAGCCTTAGGGCTTAATTTATAATATTTATTTTTTCAATTGGTATTTGTTATTTTTCGGTTTTTATTTCACACTACAGCTCCATCATTTTCTGTAAAAGCACCCTAATAAAGCGTTTTATTTGGGACAATTGCTGTGTGTGCATTCTCGATAGCAAGTGAGTGTTACTGCAAAAGGTGGCTAGCAATATAAGCTATCAAGCGTGCAAATCCACTGCGTTTTCTGTGATTTGAGCCGGTTTGCATTTTGCTTGGGGTTTTAAATTGTCCGCACTAGAGTTAGCTTAATGGGTTTATCTACCCCAAATCTATTGCCTTTGTCGCTTACAGCAGCCCTGTGGGATGTTGCCCTTTTTTCCGAGGCGATCGAACCCACGGCTTGGCAATGGTTGTCTACCCCACTTTTGGGGCAGTATCCTGACGAAGGTACCGCGATCGCTGGGGTGCAGTTCTTGGTTTGCTGCCCCAGGGAGGGAGGCTAAATGCACAAACTTGGTTTTTTGTCAATGCCTCTGGGTGGTATTTGAGGTCAGGTTTTGTTAATTCTCTCCCCATAGGTGGATGGCGAATTAAAGCACGGGATTAAAATCATGCCTGTGTAAACCCAGGGCGCTTGACTGGGAGGAATCCTTTTTGCGCCGATTCCTCCGGATTAGAGATTAAGGGCGAACCAGAGGCGTGATGGAACTCCTTGCATGAGGCGGGGGGCGATCGCTGGGGGTGAAAGATCCCCTGGCGTTCTCGATGGATTCAAAAAAGCCAGGGGAAGCGATCGCGGCGATCGAATTGAACCCCCCATCTAGGGCTAAACTTCGGGCAATTTATATTGACTGACGATGCGTTTGGCAAATTCCGGGACATGCGCTTCTAGCTTTTCCGGATGATGCCGCTTCACGTAGAGATAATTGCGCGTAAAGTGAGAATCAATGGAAAAGCGGGCATATTCCAACCCTTTCGGGCCAATTTTTTCGATCGCCACTCCCATCAGTTTCGCCGCCCACATTGGCAGGGTGACGCCTTTTTCATAAGCGGGAATGCTCTGTTGCACCGCTTGATGGCGATCGCCGCGCGACATCACCGGCTCAGTATCTAGCTTGTCCATTACCAAATCGAGCATTTCTTGCCCGGTATCGTTGCGAACCACGATCCACTGCCACCCAAAAGGCGCACCCATGTAACCGACTACTAAATCGGCGAGGGAATTGACGTAATCGAAGCAACTCAGACAAGAGGGCGCAAACACATCTTTTAGTTTTTTGGTATTCAGTCCAAAAAAGGGCACCTTTTCCACCGAACCATCTTCGTGCTTGAAATGCACCTTAAAATCTTGCATGAATTCGTAATGCACCACCGTATCGGGAGACTTGCTGGTGGTTTCCAGGAATTTCTGCAATCCGGCGCGGGTGACGTTATCCACGCAAGGGGTGCCGAGTACGTAGAGTTTTTCTAACCCGAGTTTGTCTTGCACCGATCGCAACGCTTGGATCTGACAACCCACCCCGATCGCCAGCAGGCGCTTCATCCCCGAGTGCTCGATTTGTTCGAGTACCGACAGATTTGGCGACAGGGTGGGTTTGTTCACCCGCGCCGCCAGCACTTCTTCTGGGGTGCGCGCCACGATCGGCATAGGTTGAAATCGGTCTTCTTTCGTGTTTTGCACGCAGACGACTCCTTCCACAATGCCGCGTTCGAGCATTTCGCAGGCGATCGTACTCACGATTCCGGTCCATTGCGCCCCGGGAATCGGCTGTTTTTTGCGCGCCGCCATCATGTTTTGATGCACGCCAAAGTACAAATCGTCTTCGGAATCTAGATTTCGACTTCCCCCATGTGCCTGTTGTTCGAGTTCGGCAATTTGTTGATTCAGAAAGGCACAGGCTTCTTTGACATAATGGATGTAATAGGTATCGCAAAGCCCACACTCGCTGCAGAGTTCTTTGGCAGGGCGAGGACTAGAGGATTTTAGCGCTTTGGCTTTTTTGTGCTTGGGAATTGAATGTGCTGAGGTCATGGAAAGCTTCGTTTTCGATCGCGCAGATGACTTATAACACCATATCGTATTGAATTTTAGATTTTCGATTTTCTTCGCAAACCGATTTTTTCTACAATTGGCAATTGGCAATCGAGTACGAGCGGCATCCAGGACCCATTTGGATATTGCGATCGCGAGGCGAAGGGATTCAAATCTGAACCCATTGTTGGCCAAACTTTGAGCAGAAGCGTTCTCATCTCGACCTCCCGCCATTGAAAAGGCTTGGACATGGCAGAGGGTGGTACAATATCACCCTTTGCACTACCCTCGAAAACAGATAAGGTGCGTTATGACTCACGTCTAACGCACCCGCGCTTTAAATGTGCTGTTTACCCCTGCCGCTTGTCCCTTGGGGGTGGAATTACGATCGCATCAATTGGTCGAACTCTTCGGTTTCGCGAAGTTGATTAAAATCAGATTCATGTTGTGCCATTTCCCTGATTTCCGGATTGAGATTAATGGCTTGTTTGAGATTATCAATCACCAGATCGAGATCCTCTTTAAAAGCATAACAGCGAGCCTTGCCGTACCAGGCATCGGCTTTGTCGGAATTCACTCGTATTGCCTTATTATACGCCGCGATCGCCTCATCATATCGGTCTAATTTTGTAAACGCAACCCCTTGACCTAAAAACGCTTCATAGCATTCCGGATTAATCTCGGTTGCCTTTTCGTAAATTTCGATAGATTCCTCGTATTTTCCTTCCCGAAAAAGCTCATTTCCTTGCTTGACATAAATGCCAAAAATCTCGTTAAATGGCTCCTCCATTTTATCCTGCATTTGCATGGAATCTTCCAGGGTCGAGCGAGCTTCAGCAATCAAATTCTGAGTCGCCAGGGCCATCGAAATTAGCTCGTTTAACTGCGCCGTACTATCCTTTTTCTCCGGGAGTGTGGGTGGCATCCCATCAGCGGCATCGCTTTTCACCAAACCACCGCCGGTTTGTGGGGGAACGGATGGGGGGACTTCCTTGCCCAGTTGCGCTTTCACCTCCTGCATCACTTGGTTCGCCACGCTCTTGCGGAACAGCCAAATCACCAGGGCGGCACCTACCGGAAACACCACCAGGGCAATCAATAACACGCTCAGGCGGCTAAAGGCGCGATCCACTTCCGATTGAATCTGCTGTTGAACCAACGGATCGATAGGAACTGGTTCTGCCTCTCCAATTGGCTGCACCACTTCCGAGTCTGCGGCTTCTTCTACCGACTCCACCGACACCGGTTCGTCAGGGGTGGCTTCCGGAGAGGGTTCCGCCGTCGGCGCGGGGGAGGGAGTGACATTATCCGCCGCCGGTGCATCCGGGGAGGGTGCATCCGGGGAGGGGGAAGCAGTGGGAGGAACGAGGGGTCTGGGGGCGGGTGGGGGTGTGGGTTCTTGGGCGGTTGCGGTCCCGACGGAGAGCAGCAAGGTTGCCAACATCAGAGTAGAGCGCCAGCCGATTCTCGCGCACAGCGCGGTGAGCGACACTGGCGCGATCGCCGTTTTACCGGCACCGATGGGGACTAGCTCCCTGCGAGGCACTCGCGCGTTCCCGACTCGATTCGTGCTTGTCATGGAAATCTCACCTACGGATAAATCAACGACTTCACCACTTTGGCTTTAGTCTAGACGATTTTCAACCCTTATCAGTTGTTAATTTTCATCGATCGCGATTCAAAAGCGAGTAAATTGAAAACCATTAACCTTCTGGACAATCCCACCCTCCCTTGAATTTTTGATTGGCGAAAAAAAATATTATATCATTTCTGTGCCACCCAATCAAAAGCCAAAAAAAATATCGTGGCATCCAATCGGTTTTGCGGCGATCGCCCGGACTTCCATCGCCATCCCTTCACCTCCCCCCAGGGGACGCAACCCTGCCCAAAAAATTCCCCTTTATACACTACAATAAAACCCTGGTTGCTTGACACCGATGCAGGGAAAAAGGAGCGCGTCACCAATGGCTACTCAATGGGAAAATTTTCTGAACAATCTCGGGCATTGGCAAGGCTCGTTTACCCAGCTTTCCCCCACCGGAGAGCAAATGGAAGATAGACCGAGTTTGTTAATTTTGTCAGGCTTAGACAACGATCGCCGAGCGCGTCTGACCCTGCGTCGCTTTGCACCCGGTGCCAATCCCACCACAGATGCGCCGCAAGATGAAATGGTGCGCGAATATCAGTCTTTTGGCCGAGATGTGCGGTTTTTCGAGAATGGGGCATTTTCCCAAGGGTCGATCCAGCGATCGCCCTTTTCCACCTTTGGCGCAGAATTCGGCTTTGTCAGTGGCGATCGCCGAATGCGACTGGTGCTGCTGTTCGCACCGGAAGGTCATCCCGACAGATTCACCTTAATCCGCGAATGGCGCGCGGGATCCAATGCAGGGGAAAACCCGCCCCTAACCCTGGACTCCCTGCTGGGAACCTGGGAGGGGGAAGCTTGCACCCTTTATCCCGATTGGCGCAACCCAGAGTTTTTTCCCACCACCTTGCACCTACAGCAACGCGATCGCGACACCATCGAGCAACAGATAACCTTCGGTAACGGTCCGGATGCCGGCGCGATCGCCTCCCAGGGCAAACTTTCGGGAAACAGCCTGGAATTCCACCAAGGTTCCCAACCCACCCGCGTCTTGCTGCTTCCCGATGGCGCTTCCGCCACCTTCCCCCTCACCGCCAAACTCCGGGAACCTTTCTTTCTCGAAGCCGGCTGGTTAATTGCACCCAACCATCGCCAGCGCTTAATTCGGCGCTACAGCGATAAAGGAGACTGGATGAGCCTCACCCTGGTGACAGAGCGCAAAGTGGGTTAGGGGCGAAAGCAAGGGGGTAGGCTGGAGGTGCTGACCGGGGTTAGAGTAAAGAACAAGGGCGAGCCAACGCTTTTTGCAGCAAGATTTTATAGTCTCGTTCTCGGATAGTGTAGGCCCCGAAGCGTTCTAGATGGGGGTTATTCATTTGGGCGTCAAACAGGATAAACCCGCGATCGCGCAGTCTTTCCACCAGCAGAACCATTGCCACTTTCGACCCTTCGGGGATGCGGAAAAACATCGATTCGCCGATAAAAGCACCGCCGATCGCGATGCCGAGAATGCCGCCTGCGAGGGTATCGCCTTGCCAGGTTTCAAAACTATAGGCCCAACCGGTTTGGTAAAGCTCCCAGTAAATTTTTTTTAACGTCGGGGAAATCCAGGTGGTTTTGCGATCGGCGCAACCTTCCACCACCCCGACAAAATCGCGGTTCACCGCTACCTGAAATCGGTTTTGATTCAGCACGCGCCGCAGGGATTTCGGGTAGCGAAAGCGATCGTCGAGGGGAATCAGCGCCCGCTGGCGACTGGAATACCAACCGAGACTATCGTCTCCGTCATTGGCCATTAAAAAATAGCCTTTCGCATATCCTTGAATAATTGAAGGAATATCAAATTCCATGAATCACAGAGGCAAAATGAAGTGAAGCGGAAAGGGTCAGGGGGGGAAAGGAATCAGGCACTGTCCCTGGTGCGGGAGGGGTTCATTGCCGATCGCGCCTAACTTTGAGGGGCGATCGGCAATGATATAACCCCATTCCTATGGCAAACACCCTTAAAATGGGGAGTATTGCCGAGAGTCTCTTTGCCTGCGCTTGAGCGCGCGAAACCCCCCGTGCCAGGTTAAGGCATTGTCTGTTTCGCCTAACTCGGGCAAAGTCTGGGTGACTCCTTCAAATAAAATATCCCACTAAACCCGGCTAGGAAACTGGCAAGGGCATAAGATCTGAAACTATTACAGGAAATTTCTTTGGCGATGAGTGAACCTATCAAACCGATCGTTTTGCCCCCGGCGGAGAATGCTTTGCAAGAGGGTCAATGGTTGAAAAAATCCTTGCACGATTGGCTCGATCGCGAATTTATCCCAGAGCCAGTCAACGCCCATATTGCCGAAAGAGCGGCTCAAATCTTCGTGCGACAACGCATGGAAGGGGAAAATGACTTAGGCTCTCTGGTGATTGCCATCGTCACCGAAATGCAGTCATTTGACTTTTCTAAGAGCTTCTATGGCGAATTCGCGATCGCCAATGCTGTCAGCGATCTGCTGCTCGACAGCTTGGGAATCGACCGCTGCTGCGGCGGCGCTTAGTTTCCCTACCCACGGATTTTAGATTTGGGGGTTCAACCCCCCGATCTATCTAAAATCCAAAATCGACCATCTTTTTTACCAGCTCGATTTTACGACACCGGGTAACAGCCCTTTGTGCGCCATATCCCGCAGCGCATTGCGACACAAACCGAAATCGCGATAGTATCCTCTCGGACGTCCGGTCAACCAGCAACGGTTGGTCAGGCGATTGCGGGCGCTGTTGCGGGGCAGTTGTTGCAATTTGCGGTGGATCTCCAGTTTTTCCTCGGGATCCGTGGCCGCATCAAACTGTTCTTTTAATTCTTGGCGCTTGGCGGCGTACTTATCAACCAGCTTTTGGCGCTTCTTTTCGCGCTCGATCATGCTTTTCTTTGCCATGTGGGAGTTTTATCTCTAAAAAAAGACAGCATCTTCCATTCTAGCGGATATTAGGGGATGAATGTAGCCGTGCGATCGGTTAATCTCCCAAAAATTCCCGGCAATTTTTGCCGATCGCTACCATCCGGCTGATTTTTTTCCGCTATTTTTTCCCCAATGGTTGACAAAACTGCGACTGTGTGGTACTTAAAAAAGCCTTTTATCCGAGTGGAAAGGAGGCGATCGCCTTTTGTGTGGGAAACATCCGCCGCCACTGAATCGAGGCCCTAGTTTTGTTCGGCGGCGATCGCATTTTCTACCGGAATCTGCGCCGCCGGACATAAATCGCTCAATTCGCAGCGATCGCAAGCGGGTTTTTTCGCCGTACATACCGCCCGCCCGTGATAAATCAATCGAATCGACCAATTTTCCCAATCTTGTTGCGGTAACAGTCGGATTAAATCCCGCTCGATTTTCACCGGATCGGTGTTTTCGGTCAACCCCAATCGTTGCGACAGTCGCTTGACGTGGGTATCCACCGTCACCCCTTGATTGATACCATAGGCATTCGCCAACACCACATTAGCCGTTTTTCTCGCCACTCCCGGTAATTCCAACAGCAATTCCATCCGTTTGGGTACCTGACCTTTGTGTTTTTCTACGATCGCCCGACAGGCCCGTTGGATGTTTTTGGCTTTATTGCGATAAAATCCCGTAGAGCGAATTAATTCTTCTAAGGTTTCAATATCCGCCGCCGCGATCGCCGCCGCATCGGGAAAGCGCCGAAATAATTCTGGCGTCACTTTATTCACGCGATCGTCCGTACATTGCGCCGAAAGAATCGTCGCCACCAATAGCTGCACTGGCGTCTCGTAATTCAGGGTACATTTTGCCTCGGGATACAGTCGCTTTAAGCGAATCAACAATTCGAGCGATCGCTGCTTCGTCACCGCCCATTTCCGGGTAATGTTCATAATTGGTCATTGGTCATTTGTCATTGGTCATTGGTCATTTTGCCTAGTGGTTTCTAGGCTCTGCCTGGGAACGCAAGAAAGGTGGCTTTGCCTCTTCTAGCAAGTATGCAAGATGATTCGCCACCGTGCTAAAAAAACAGAAAAGAATTAAGAATTAAGAAGTGCATCAATCAACTCTCAATTCTCAATTCTTCTGTTTTTACACCCCGTTTAATTCGCGATTATTCAAACAATTGTTGTACCCAATCGAGTTGAGCGGTATCGCGAATAATCAGGAAAATGCCGAGACCCAACAATAACATCAAGCCGGTTTGCATGACGCCATCTTGGATGTGGGTGGGCAAAGGTTTGCCGCGCACGCCTTCGATGAGCAAAAAGGCCAACTGACCGCCATCTAAAGCGGGTAAAGGCAAAATATTGATAATGGCCAAGTTGATACTAATTAAAGCGGCGAACTGGAACAAATTAGCGGCATCCGACTTAGCGATATCGGCACCGATCGCCACGATCGCCACCGGGCCGGAGACTTTATCGGCGGTTTCGCTAAAGTTGCGAATTAACTGTCCGAAGCCTTGGGCGGTTAACAAGGCGATGCGTTGGAACTCAGAAGCTCCGGAGGTAAAGGCGTCGGGAATGCTATCGGCGCGATCGCGAATCACATTGCCATTGGGTGCGAGTTGGACGCCAATAATCCCTTTGCCATCTTCAGCGCGTTGGGGGGTGATATCCAGGGAAATTTCTTCGCCATCGCGCTCAACCAGCAAATCGAGTTGTTGGTTGGGATGGCTTTGAATCACCTTCATCAGGCGTTTCACCGCTTGGCGAGAATCCCCCAATGCCTCACCTGAGGCTGCCAGAATCACATCCTCGGACTTGATGCCGGCGCGATAAGCTGCCGTATCCTCGGACATCACCTGGGCCACCAACACCCCGGGTTCGTAGTTAAATTCCTGAACGCCTACAGTTGCCACTTGCCCGACGAGAAGCACATAGGCAAAAATCAGATTTGCAATCACCCCGGCGCTAATCACGATCGCCCGATCCAGGATAGGGCGGTTGCGTAGCAAATTCGGGTCTTCGGGAGGAATATCGCTGTCGGGGTCGTCATCGGGGAACCCGACAAATCCGCCCAAGGGAAAACCTCTAAGCGCATATTCGGTTGAGGGGCCTTGATATTTCCACAAAATCGGTCCGAATCCAATCGAGAAGCGATTGACATGGATGCCCTGCAAGCGAGCTGCCATGAAATGGCCGAGTTCGTGAACGAAGATCAAAACCCCCAGAACCGCGATCGCTGCCAATACTGACATGAAAAACCCCAGTGAAACTCCGTGCTTAAGTTTAGCTGACTGCTTCGAGCCAGTTTTTAACCTATTTTTATTTATCTTAAGCTCAAGCCGCCTCGGTTGTCTCCGATTCCCAGCAGGCGAGGGAATTATTTACCACAAATCCTCCCCTTTGTCAAGTTACAACACTTTTTTCCCCAGATAAGGTTGCAACACCTCGGGAATGCGAACCGTACCATCGGCTTGTTGATAATTTTCCAAAATCGCCGCCATCGTGCGCCCGATCGCCAACCCAGACCCATTCAAGGTATGCAAATATTGCGTCCCCTTCTTACCCGGTTCTTTAAACCGAATATTGGCCCGTCTGGCTTGAAACTCCCCAAAATTCGAGCAACTGGAAATCTCCCGATACCGCCCCGACGAGGGCAGCCACACCTCTAAGTCATAGCACTTCTGCGCCGAGAAACCCAAGTCGCCGCTACACAGTTCGATGGTTCGATATGGCAGCTTTAAGGCTTGCAAAATCGCTTCTGCATCTCTCACCAGGGATTCATGTTCCGACTCGGAGCGATCGGGATGGACGAATTTTACCAATTCAACTTTATTGAATTGATGCAATCGAATCAATCCGCGCTGATCCGTGCCATAGGCTCCCGCTTCCCGGCGAAAACAAGGGGTATAGGCGCAATAGTAAATCGGCAACTCATCTGTAGAGAGGATTTCATCCCGGTACAAATTCGTCACCGGTACCTCCGCCGTGGGGGTCAGCCACAGGTCATCGTCGCGACATTTGAAGCTCTCTTCGGCAAATTTCGGCAGTTGCCCGGTGCCGCGCAGGGATTCGCTACTAATCAAAATCGGCGGCATCACTTCCAGATAACCGGCTTCGATTTGCTTGTCGAGCATGAAGCTGATTAAGGCCCGTTCTAAGGCTGCACCGGCACCCACCAGACTGACAAACCGACTGCGCGCCACTTTCACCGCGCGTTCGGTATCGATAATTCCCATTTGTTCGCCAATTTCCCAATGGGGGCGAATATCCGGATTTTTCGGCAGGTATTCGTCCCCCCAGCGACGCACTTCTACGTTGTCGTCTTCGCTTTTACCCTCGGGAGTGGAGATGCTGGGTAAGTTGGGTAGGGCGAAGAGTAATTCGTCGAGTTGCGCTTTGAGTTGTTTTTCTTTGGGTTCGAGGTCACTGAGTTGGGTTTTGAGTTGGTTCCCTTCTTCTTTCAGTGCCAGAATATCGGGGTCTTGCGGTTTGCTTCCCGATTTCATTTTTTGCCCGATCGCTTTGCCGATTTCGTTACTCCGCGCCTGCATCTGCGATCGCTCGGTTTCTAATTCCCGCTGCTGGCGATCGAGATCCAATATCGGCTGCAATTCGTAACCTTCGCCGCGCTTCTTGAGGCGCTGCTGGACTTCTTCTGGGTTTTTCCGGATTTGCTTGATATCTAGCACGGACTTTTCCTAACTGGTTCGCGAGTTCGTCTTAGTCACTTTACCAAGATAGGCTATATCGCGCCCCTACCGCTAGCCTCGTCAGAAAAAGCACCGGACGGCTAGAAATTCCCCCTTGGCAAGTCGGCGATCGCATGGCGCTAATCGAGATAAATTTTTAAGTCTCATTTTTTAGGTTCAACTTTTAATTCTTCCGGTTCTTTCTTTTAGATTTAAACTGAGAAGAAGAGAATAAAGATTGGTTGTGCTGCGATTGCTGCACGGGAATTTCGATAATAAACTCGCAACCTCGGGATGGAGCGCTAATGCATTCCAATCGACCGCCATGTTTTTCTACAATAATTTGATAAGAAATAGATAATCCCAATCCCGTGCCCGACCCTACGGGTTTCGTGGTAAAAAAGGGTTCAAATATGCGGCGGCGCAAGGTTTCGCTCATCCCCGGACCGTTATCGGCGATGCGAATAACAATGCGATCGCTTCCCAGGCGATCGGTGGAAATGCGAATGGTTTTTTGTCCTTGGTCATGGGTCATTTGTGGTTTGTCATTTGAACCGATTACCGATTCTAAAGCATCGATCGCGTTGCTAAGAATATTCATAAACACTTGATTGAGCGGACCGACATAGCAATCCACCCGGGGCAAGTCGCCATATTCTTTAATAATGTCAATTTCTGACGTTCCCGAGACTTCTTTCAGACGATGCTGAAGAATCAGCAGGGTACTATCCAATCCCTCGTGAATATCCACGCGCTTCATTTGCGCTTCATCCAGGCGGGAAAAATTGCGTAAAGACAGAACAATATTGCGAATGCGTTCGGCTCCAACTTGCATGGAAGCGAGCAGTTTGGGCAAGTCGCTGACGAGAAATTCTAGGTCTCGGTCTTCGATGAAGTCTTGAATGTCCGGGACGGGTTCGGGATAATGTTCCTCGTAAAGGTCTATCAATTCAAGTAAATCTTTAATATATTGATTGGCATGAGAAAGGTTGCCATAGATAAAGTTAACTGGGTTATTAATTTCATGGGCAACCCCGGCGACAAGTTGACCGAGACCGGACATTTTTTCGGCTTGAATGAGCTGGAATTGGGTTTGTTGCAGTTCGGCGATCGCCGCTTCGAGTTCCCGGGCTTGTTGGCGCAGTTGGGATTCGGATTCTCGCAAAGCAGCTTCCACGCGCTGACGCTCTTGAATATCGCGTTTGAGCTGTTCGTTAGTGGCTTTCAAAGCTGCAGTGCGTTCTTCCACCAGTTCTTGTAAATTATCGTGGGCGGCTTGTAGTGCGGTTTC
The DNA here is from genome assembly GCF_035615515.1 of Phormidium sp. CCY1219. Lineage (GTDB taxonomy): Bacteria > Cyanobacteriota > Cyanobacteriia > Cyanobacteriales > Laspinemataceae > CCY1219. The sequence goes on along the minus strand of NZ_JAJENT010000354.1, from coordinate 24,186 downwards.
GGCTTTTTTGCGCTCTTCGATTTCATGGCGCAATTGTTGGTTTGCTTGTTCCAATTCTTGGGTGCGGTCTTCTACCACCTGCTGCAATCCTTCAATTAAGCCGTACATTTCTGTCGGACCTAATGCATGTAATAAGCTAGTTTGGGAAACAATGCCCAGGAGTTCTCCCGAAGTGCCCGATACCACCAGCCGTCGCACGTGTAGCCGCTGCATTTCTTGGTGGGCGAACCACAAGGAATCCTCTGGACTGAGGCAAAATAACGGGGCGCTCATTACATCTTTGGCTTGCAATTTTGCCATTTCCAGTTGCAGGGCTTGAAATTGGACGATATCGCGTTCGGTGACGATTCCCACGGGAATTGTGGGGTTTGATGTGGCAGAATTTTCGCGATCGCCCTGCTGACAAATCACCACACAGCTCACCCGTTCCCTGGCCATAATTTGGGCTAAATCTAACACCCGGGCTGTCTCGGGGGCGTGAACGACCTGGGACGCCATCACGTCTTTCACATAGCGCAATTTGGTAAACAAATTCACCGGTTGCAAGGCTTGTCGGATGCTTTCCGGGGTGACAATTCCCAATAACTCACCTTCCTGGTTAAATAGGGGGAGATGGCGAATTCTATGTTGGCGAAATAAAGACAGAGCGGTAAAAATATCTTCCGAATTGGTTTGGGTCAAACTGGTGACGGGAAAGGTCATTACCTCTCCAACTTTTACCTGTTTGAGGTCGATTTCCTCCGCCGTCATCCGCACGATATCTCGTTCGGTGAAAATTCCGATATTGCGCGGGGAAATCTCTGTAGGAACCGCAGATGGTTGACCGGTTTCGCAAAGGGTCTGTAGTTGCTCGGATACCGGGGTTGCACCTTCGAGAATCAGGAGGCAACTTGCTCGCACTGAGGGGGCGGTTTTGGGGTCGGTGGTGGAATTGGAAACGGGCAACGGGCAGCTACTTCGCAGTTGACTCATCAGGGTGAGGATGTCTTCGAGGGAGGTGTCTGGAGGAACGATCGGCGGGTAGCGATCGATGGCATATTCTAGGGCTGCAGAATAAAGAAAGGTATGGTTGACTGGCATAGTAATGAGTTTCCGGTGGGCAAAATAGGGATAACGTTCAGCTTAGGGTTGACTCTGAGTTTTGGGAAAAGTGTTGTTTAAAGGGTTTTTAGCTGACTTCATACATTACTGTAGAAAAATTTGGGAATTTCCGAAAGGAACGTTTAAAATTTTCTCGCCAAATTCTCTTGGTTTGGGGTAAGGCGAGGAGGGGCGATCGCGGCTGGTATGGTGCGCTTGAGTCCATACTCCGGGCGTTTCTAGGGCGGATTCCCGTATCCCAACGGGCGATCGCGGCTTCGCCACTATGCTCGACAGCGGCGTTACCTTACATTATTTTTCCCCACTCTCTTGCCTTTCCATCGGGGAGAGTCACCCGTACACCATCAATCTGACTTTTCTCCTCGAACGGGTTACAATAGAATAAACAAATGACAGTAGAGTTTTTCTACTGTTTAAAATCTATCGGTATTTTATTAAGTAACGAACAATGGCCGACTATTACGCACAAGAAGATGTCCAGCAAATTTTGCATTTAGCGATCGCTCGCAAAACCGATAAGGGCGAATTCTCCCGCTCTCAATTGGTGGAAATGGCCAATGAATTAGGCATTTCTTCCGATCGTCTCGCCGAAGCAGAACACGAGTGGCTCGCCCATCACGGGGAGTTTAAGGAACGGCAAGCATTCGATACCTTCCGCAGCACGAGATTGAAAAACAATGTCATTCGCTATGCAATCGTTAATTCCTTCTTGGTGCTGTTGAACCTCGCCACAGCTCACGCCCTTACTTGGTCTTTGCCGATTGTTTTCTTGTGGGGGTTGTTCCTGGCCCTCAAGGTTTGGAGAACTTACGAGCTTAAGGGCGAAGATTACGAGAAGGCATTTGCGTCTTGGCGCTTGAAGCAGCAAATCGGAAACTCTATCAATACCACCTTGACCAAGTGGCTCAAGCCCCAAGAAGGAAGTGTATAGGTCTCCCGTTGAAAAAAGGGCTTGATGAGCTAAATTTTCTCGTAGGCTGGCTACAAACCAGCCTATTTTTTAATGGTTATAACCTCATCAAAAGCGTTAACTCGTTCCCAGGCTCCTGCCTGGGAACGAGTTAAACGAGTTCACGAGTGAAAACCTGCTTGCTTATTTTGCCTAAGTGCTTAGGGCACCAATGCCTAAAAAACTATCCCTCAGACCCGATCGCCTATGGATACTCCTCTAGCAGCGACAAGCGCTTGACTAACGTCAGCAAACCGGGTGAAAGGGGTGGTTAAAGGGAGCTTACAATGCATAAGAACATTGAGCCAACGATAGCAAAAATGCCGGATAAAAAACTGATAGCATGGTTCGGAATAATTGGAGGAATTAGCCTAATCGTCGCGTTCCTCTATCCCCAATTCGGATTATTAACGCTGACCTCCCTCACGGTCATCAGTTTAGCCTATCGCTATCCGCGCGCCGGCGTGTGGGCAATGCTGATTTACATGCCCTTTGCGGGAACTGTCACCTATGGCATCGGTGGGGGAAATATGCTGTGGCGTTGGATGGTTGATTTTTTCTACATTCCGGCGGCGATCGCCTTATTTTTGCGGAATTTTCAGCAGGGAAAATCCCTCCCCCATCCAAAAGTTTTGATGCTGCCTCTCGGACTGTTGCTGGCTACTTGTTTGCTCACTCTGCTGTCGGTGAATGGGTGGCAACAATTCGTCGAACCTCTGGCGGAAAACGAGCAACCGTTAATGATGGGACTCATGGGGGGAAAAGCGCTGTTGGGATACTGTCCCCTGATGGTTTGTGCCTACTGGTTGATGCGCGATCGCCGCGACTTTTTGTTTCTAACCCGCTTGCTTCTAATTCTCGCGATCGTCTGCTGCACTCTCAGCTTTATTCAGTATGGAATGCTGCGCGCCGGAGTGTGCCAAAATACCAACGAATTGGCGGGAGAAGACTTATTTCGCGCCTCCTTAGATGCCCGCTGTTTTGTCGGCGGCGCGCTGTTTTACAGTCCCCAGCACAACGCGATCGACTTACCCGGTACGTTTCTAAACCCCATTACTTGGGCGTGGTTTCTGATTTCTACGGCATTTTTTAGCTTTGCCTCTACACTCAGCGAACCGTCAAAACTCTGGCGAATCATTGGCATCGGAACGATTATTTGTATCTTTATTGCCACTCTTTTATCCGGTCAGGGAGTGGCCCTGATTTTGGTTCCCACTGCATGGATTATTTTGCTGGCGGTGACGTTAAGCACTGCCAAACGGGCGATCGCCGTGGGCGCGGTTATCGCCCTGATGTTCGCAATCGCGTTGGCGATCGCCCCCGATTTTTTTCAAGCCCGCGTGGAAAGTTTAATCGGGCGCTGGCAATATGCCCCACCCCCTCAATGGCTTTACGAGCAGTTTAATTGGATCGTTCAAGAGAATATTGGATTGCTGGGTCAAGGATTGGGTCGCGCCACCAATTCTGCGCGCATCTTTGGGGCGACAAGATTGATAGAATCCTACCACGGTAAATTACTTTATGAAATCGGACCGTTGGGCATACTGGCGTTTTTGTCCTGGATTTTTGCCCTTCTCTATCTTACCTTTAAATCGTGGTATTCTTTGCGCGATGAAAGATGGCGCAGTTATGGCATCTGTTTCTGGATTTTTCTGGTTGTAATCACCGTTTTTCCCTTCTACAATCCCCTGCGTATAACACCGATAAACATCCTTTACTGGTTCTTTGTCGGCGTGTTGCTGAAATTACCCAAATTGGAAGGAGAGATATAATGTGAAAAAACCCTGGGTCAGGGTAGGGCTAAATCCGGACCGAGCTGCTCCTACGCGGGCTAAGGAGTGAGAGAGGTGGGTTGCGCCTCGGGGCAGAGTTGGGTGAGTGCATCGCGGGAAAGGTCGGTTTGGCCGAGCGCGGCACATCCGCGATCGAGCAGTGCGTTTAATCCGTGAATTTGCCACAGTTGCACCGTGCCATCTTTGGCGAGGGTGACGAGTTGAGGGGGATCGGCGGCGGAATACGGGGGGGGAAAGGCGAGACTGTTAATGTGCGAGTGAGAGTATTCTGCCAGCAGGTTGCCTTCGCGGTCCCACACCTTCGCCGTGCCCTCGGAACCGGCTGTGGCCAGCCATTCGCTGTCTGGACTGAAGCTGACGCGATAGACTTCTCCTTCATGGGCTTTCCATTGCGATCGCTGCTTTGGCGATCGGTTCCACCAGAGGCGCAGGGTGCCATCCGCTCCCCCAGTGGCGATAAATTGACTGTTGCTGCTGAAACTCGCGCTGTGGATCGGGCCTTGATGTCCGGTCCACTGATAGATCGGTTCGCCATTGCGCTTCCACAGTCGCGCCATGCCATCGTCTCCAGCACTCACAATGTATTGTCCGTCGGGACTGAAACGAACGGTTCGCACGCTGGCTTTGTGCGCGATCGCTTCTACTTCGCTTTCCCCGGAAATCCGCCAGATTCGCAGGGTGCCATCGGCTCCCCCGGTGACCAAATGCTGGCGATCGCGGCCAAAACTCACACTATATATTTCTCCGGCATGCCCTTTCAACTCGCTTACCGGTTCCCCCTCAATGGTCCACACGCGGGCGGTTCCGTCAGCGCTAGCGGTGGCGAGGTACTTGCGATCGGGGCTAAAGGCGACTTCGTAAATCGGCGCTTGATGGGCGCGAAACTGCCCGATCGCCTCCCCACCCAAGGTCCACAATCTCACAATGCCATCGCGTCCCCCAGTCGCCAGCATCCCCGCCTCGGTGACTCTGGGGGCGAAACTGAGGCTCGAGAGGGGCGTAGAATTGGCAATCAGGGGCGCGGGGGTCGGTTCGATGCGATCGAGCATTTTCTGCAAGCTCAACAGGGGGGCGATCGCCGGATACGCCTGTAGGGGCAAGTTTGTGCCCGCTAAGGCTTTCAATTCTCGCCCCTGCTGTATCGCCGCTATTAAAGCGTCCAATTTTGCTCCCCCTGCTTCAAATTCTCGCCAAGTCATCACCCCCGATCGCTCCAGTCGGGTGGCAGATTTTAGCAGTTTTTGCGAGTATTTTAGGGTGCGATCGGTCCAGACAATTAATACCGCCGCCAACAATGCAGCGATCGTCAGTCCCACCAGTCCCCAGCGCAACCGTTGAATCGCTTTTTGTTGCGCTTGCGCTAACAGTTGATTGGCTTTTTTTTCTGCTTCTAACGCCTTTTTTACCCGATCCGCTTCCAACGCTTGGCGTTTGGCTTCTAATTCTTTTTGCGCTTCTTGCAGTTCTAATTCTTGACTGGCGGCTAAAAATTCATAGTCGCGATCGCTCAAATTTTTTCCTTTCGACCACTCCCGGGCATTTTGCAGGGCTTTTCCGCGCAATAGGCGGGATTCATCCGAGCGATCGCTGGCTAACCAAGCGGCGATCGCTTCCGAGTAGGGACGCAAATTTCCTAACTGCTTTTCCACCCAGTCGCGATTGAAAATTGCCCCATAAATCGGATTGGAAACTCGCAGCACTCCGTCGCGGCGCACCACCAATCCCGATAGCCGCAAGGTCATGTGTTCCGTACTATCATCGGCTTTAATTTCCTGCTGTTGTAAGATTTGCTGATACACCCCAAGTAACTGTGCGGCGCGCTGTTCGTTTCGCAGCAGGCGATCGCGAATGGTTTTCAAATGTTCTGGCTCATCCTGCGCTTCCCAATTCTCGATGATTCGCGATCGCACCAACTGCGCCACCCACTCCCCCGGATGGTCAATTTTGCTGCTTTCCCCAGAACCAGATTGGGCATTTCCCAATACAATTTTACAGACTTTTTGGGTTAAAAAAGGCTGCCCGCCGGTCCAGTGCAAAATTGCCGCTAGCACCTCCGGCGCAGGGTCGATTTTCTCCGCCAATCCGGGAACTAAGGGCCAGGCTTCTTCGGTTTTAAACCCAAATAATTCGATAGCGCGACCGATATTAAACGGGGTGCGGGTTTTGTCTTGAATTAAATCCGAAGGGGTAGCGACGCCTAACAAACTAAAGGTTAAGCGTTGATACGCCGGGTGGTCTACTCGCTGATTGTAACAGGCGCGAATTAAGGCAAAAAAATCATCAATGGCGAAGTTTAAGCTGAGAATGCTGTCGATTTCATCGATGAAAATCACGATGGGTTGGGAAATCGAAGCTAATACCACGGTTTCGAGAAATTCGCTCAAGCGCTGAATCGGGGTGAGGGAGTCGCGATCGCGCCACCAGCGGCGTACATTGACCGTTTGGGAGAGGTTTAAACTACTCCAAATATTTCGCACCATTCCCGCATACCACTGCTCGAGGGTCACCTGCTGGGAACCGATGCGGGTGAGGTCGATTGCTACGCAAGCATATCCCTCAGCTTCCAGTCGTTGCATGGTTCTCACCCGCAGGGAAGATTTGCCCATTTGGCGGGAATTGAGTACGTAGCAAAATTCGCCTTTTTTTAACCCTTGAAACAGGTCTTCATCCGCCTGACGCCGCACGTAAGTGGATGCATTAACGGGCAGGGAACCGCCAACTTGATACTCGGATTGTGTCATGGTCGCCTCGGTTTTTGCTGATGGTTTGCCTTAACTGTGGGTCTGCTGCGCCTCGCTATAATCGAGGCGATCGCGGAAATATTGCCGATACAAATCGCAGCGCGGCGTTACGTCATTTCCTTGCAGATGCACTAATCCCATGCTATGCAGTTTAAATGCAGTGGTGGCTTCTAAGCGCATCGGCGCGTACCCCGCACTGACGACTTTTTCCATTGCAGCGGCTAACTCCGGATGCTGTTTTAAATTCCACAAATGCCGTCGCAAATGGTCCCCGTAGAGTCCGGCTTCGGTGGGGCAATTTTGCAACAAATCGGTGAGGTTTGTATCTTGGCGGGCAATGTGATAAAGCGCCAACCGAACTAAATAGGGATGCCCGCCTACCATTGCCATTAATTGCGAAGTTTGGTTGGCTTGCCAATCCAGTCCGTGCAATCGGGCTAATTCATAAACCTGCTGCGGGGTAAATTCGGGCAATTCTATCGGCAATCCTACATTAAACGGGGATTGGTTGATATCCATCGGCACGTAAACTTCCGTGGAATGAACCACGACTAAGCGGAGTTTTTTCCAAATGTCGCGGTTTTTGGCGTCTTCATGCCACGCGCGCAATAACCCAAAAAAATCGGCAGCAATTTCGGGATGTTGAAAGATGCAATCTACTTCATCTAAACCCAGGGCGAGGGGGGTGGAAATATTTTCCAGGAGATATTCTTCAAAATAGGCGGTGCAGTTATCTTTGCTGCCAAAAATTTCGTCCCAATAGTCGTTTAATTGGTTGGGTAAACGCAGGCGACGCCCCACGCTGGCACAAAACCACTTTAAAAATCGGTCTAGGTCGCTGAAAACTTTGCCATCGGCAAGTTGAAAGCTTAAGGGTACTGTGCGATAGCCTTCTTTGGCTGCATGATGCAAAATTCTCGCCATGAGGGAGGTTTTTCCCATTTGTCGCGGCGCTTTAATTCGGATTAAGGAACCGGGTTGAATTATGGTTTCGTAACAGCGCGCTTCGATGGGAGGGCGATCGATATAAAAGACTGAGGCTAAATCTACTTGCCCTTCGGGTAATTCGGGAACCGCTACGGGCATGGGGGGTTTGTCTAAACTGTCCCAGGTTTGCGGGGTTACGGGTCGGATTTCTTCGGTGGTTTCTGGGGTTGCGCCGGCGGCGAGAAGCTGCAGCACTTCTTCGATTAAGTTGGGGGTGTCTTTGGGGGAATTCCACTGGCGCTGCTGGATGCGATCGAGGTATCCGCGCAGGTTGTAATTTAGGGGAGAATCTAGGGAAAAGTTAACCCGAATAGGGAGAATTGTGGGTTGGTTGGTGTTGCGAGTGTCTCGCAGTTGTTTGGCGCGCCTCACTTCTTCGGTGACCATTTCGCTGGTGGCGGATTTTTCGGACAAAAGCAGCAATAAGTAATCGCAGGTTTGCAGTTCTCGATCGATGCGCGAGGCCCAATGTTCGCCGATTTTAATGCTTTCGCCAGCCATAAAGGTGTGATGTCCGGCGGCGGCTAAGGCTTGGGAAAATTCTTGGGCGAGGGCGCGATCGGGGTCTTGGGCGCGATAGGATATGAATACGTTTTGAGTGAGGGTGGCTTTGGAAGAAGCGGGGGGTAATATTTGGTAAACGGGAACCGATTCGGTAATGCCTTTGAGATTTCTCAACCCTAGGTAGGTGACGCTCATGTTTAAGCGATTTTTTACTACGTCGTAGACGGTTTGGGATAGGCAAATTCCCCCCGGCGTGGCTAAGGTTTGCAGTCGCGCCGCCATGTTGACGCCATTGCCCATCACGTCGGTCCCGTTGAAGTAAACATCGCCTAAGTGAATGCCGATTCGATGTTTGAGTATGTCGCGATCGCTTAATTTTTCTGCCGCACAAATCAGTTGTTTTTGGATCTCAATGGCGCTTTTTACGGCTTTCTCTGCACTGACGAAATACATTAACAATCCATCGCCTAAAGATTTGAGGACCTGCCCCTCAAATTCTTGGCAATATTTGTTCATTAAATCGAAATCCCGCTGGATTAAACTCAGGGTATGGGTTTCATCCGCTGCCATTTTTGGGGTAAAGGACTCTACGTCGGTAAAAACAATGGCCGCCAGAGCACTTTCTCCTCTCAGGGTGGGGGACATGGCTGATTTTTCTGTGGGATCCATAGGCGAGTGTCTTCCGTGTTCCGGACTATTATCGACGATTGTAGCGCCTCGATTTTACTCCCTGTTTGCCGCTTTCTGGCAGAGGTTAAGGTAAGATTAATTTTTGGGGGGTGGCACTCCCGTTCCCGTTTTCACTGGAGTTCCCGAAACTCCCCCTACCGCGATCGGGTTTACCTGCATTTTGTTGGTAATTTGTAATTTATTGGGGCAAAGAACAGTATATTTAGGCGGGGGATTGAAATCGCGCCTGGGCAAGTTAAGTTCGCCTACGCGGACTAATTGTGTTTGTCAGAAGTATATGTGAGGCAACGAGGTTATACTATATGAGCCCACTCGGTTAACTCGGTTGCTGAGGGGGTGAAGGGAATGGAGGTGGCGCGATCGAGCTTGGTCATAAAAAAAACCCCTTCGCGTGAAGGGGAGTTTTGTTGTTACAGGGAGTGCAGACAAATCTTTGGCTGCTATGTTTCACTGTAGCGAGACCCTGTGACATCACCATGACATTTCTATGAAGTTGCAATGACAAAATAGCGCGATCGCCGCTATTGCTCCCTCGGAATCGCGAATGTCTCCTTCCCTATCAACCGCTTAAGCGCGATCGGCATCGGAAATGCCCAACACTTTCGAGCAACTCGGACAAAAAAAGATTAACTTGCGAGAGGCTAACCAACTGGTTGCAAAAAGGTCTTTAAATTTCACCTCCATGATTTTTGCCTCACAGTGAGGACATGTCGGATAGTCCGACTCCTCCGCCTTTACATATTTCATTCCAACCCGCTCCTGCAATTTTGCATTCAATCTAGCGCGATAATGGCCGCGCGTCAAGACCGCAAACCCTGCCTAAATTCCCGCCGAATCCAAAACCGCGAGAGTGGTTCCGGGATGCTCCTCACTGGGGGAAATTTATGACAAAATAAAATAACCCACCCATCTGTAGGAGAATCTGTTATGTGCGATACCTTTGTGGCGTTACCCGATGCCACCGTCAACGGAGATGTTATCTTCGGGAAAAACAGCGATCGCCCCGCCGGAGAAATTCAAGAAGTTATCGTCATTCCCGCCACCACCCACTCCGACCCTTGGGTGAACTGCACCTATCTCAAAATTCCGCAAGTGGAAACAACCCATGCGGTAATTCTTTCCCAACCGCGCTGGATGTGGGGGGCGGAAATGGGCGCGAATGAATGTGGCGTCGCGATTGGAAACGAAGCGGTTTGGACCGTGGAACCCTACGAAAATAGCGGACTGCTGGGCATGGATTTAGTCCGCTTAGGATTAGAACGCGGCGAAACCGCTTTTGCGGCGCTCGAAGTCATCACCGACTTGCTGGAAAAATACGGTCAAGGGGGCAATTGTGCCGAAGATTTCGCCATGAATTATCACAATTCTTTTCTCATTGCCGATAAAGATGAAGCCTGGGTATTAGAAACGGCGGGACAATATTGGGTGGCGCAACGAGTCACCGAAAAAACGCGATCGATTTCTAACGCTTTGAGCATCAGAAATGCGGGAGACTTGCGTCATCCCGAGGTAATTTCCCATGCTATTGACAGCGGATGGTGCCGCGATCGCGCCGAGTTTGATTTTGCCAAACTCTTTTCTGCGGGAGGCGTGAGCGACTCTTTGTCCCCCCATTCCCGCGAAGGGCGCGTCAGACTGTTGTGCCAGCGTCACCAAGGTCAATTTACCCTGGAAACGGCCCAGGGGATTTTGTGCGACCATGAAGGGAATATTTGCATGCATGGCGCATTTGAAAGCGCCGGTTCGCAAGTGTCTTCTCTCAACGCACAGGGCGGCGAACATTGGTTTATCGAACAGCCGTTTCCCTGTCAGCAAACCTATCGCCAAAAACAGTTTGCCTTGGTGGAAGCCTGAAGGCAACCCCCGAGGGGGAAAACCGATTGCGGGTCTCCCCTGGGGTCAGGATGCGTGGGGCGCGCCCCAGGGGGGCAATCTCGCCGCAAATTATAATCCCGCCAGAGAACCTCTGACGGGATGGGATTAATAAGGATTTACTGAAAAGACCTTTGGCGGTCTGTTTTATCTGCACCACAGTGGGTGCGGTAAGTTATGCTTCTACTGTAGCGGACCTTTTGAGAAAAAACTGTCAATCTTGCGACAGAATTGCCACTCTATCTTTCGGAATATTTGCCGAGTGAAGCTAGGGGTATTGAGGGATACCCTCGCCCCTTGCCCGCAAAGAAAAAGCGATCGCCACCACGCGATCGCCAGATAACGGAGTTTTCCTATACCCAAATGTACTACTGTTGCCTCAAAACAGCATCAACCGTGCTGTTGAGAGAGTTCCTCTCGCCTCTGCGCCCCGCGATCGTCACATCGGAGACCTTGATGGGCGCTCATCGAACTCGTGGCGGTGGATCCGCCACTGCAGAAGCTTGGGGAACTTTCTCAGTTTAGTCTAGACACTGCCACTCAACCACCGCGCCGTTGCTGTGCCACTCTGGCAATTGGTCTGGCGAATTAATCATTATAGATTTCAGGTGGTCAATGCCTACCCTCCGACGGTTATTTTATTTAGTGAATAATTGCAAATTCTCAATTCCCTTGCCGACCTTAAATAATCCCTGAATTAATGCAACTAGGGTTAAAGCCACAAGTATAGCGACGATGGCTAAGGGTTTTAATTCCACATAATTTTCGGTAACTGCACGATATAACAAAGTGGCAGTAATCGGCAGATTCAACAACAGCGCGGTTGCCAAACCGGGCATATATTGGCGGAAACGGGCAGTGGCGATCGCGTGGGGAAAAAACACATTTACCAACATGGCAAACCCATACCCTGCCAGCAAATAAGCCCCGAGACTGCCTTTCCCGCCTAAAGCGGATAAATAGGCCAGAAAATAGGCCAGTCCCGTTAAGACGATCGCGGCCAATCGAAAGGGAAATTTCCCCACCGGATGAGGCCATCCACTGAATTTCTGAGACCACTGCGGAAACCACAAGCCTTCCTCAAGATTGTGCAAAGTCACGGCAATCGCAAAAAGCCATTGCAAATTGTTAAAACTCATTGACTTAATCTCCGAATTGGTGTAGTTTAAATTATTCCTTTGAGTTATTCTATCGGCTTTCCAAATCAGGGGTGAAAAGTTGAGAGCTTTCCAACCTTACCCACCCCGTTAACCCCGGGGGGAGGAACCGAAGCGATCGCGTTTTTCCCGCGCACCATAAAATGTGCCAAACCCGGGTTGCGATCGCCCGCCTGCGAACCGTCAAATCGCCACCGGAGAATTACCCACCATGCTTGTACCCCGCGAACAGTTTGCGATTACCACCACCCTGACTCCCGAGGAAGTCCGAGAAAGACTCTCGGAAGTGGTCGAACCGGTTAAACTGGTGAGATGGCGGTGGCAGCGTTCCGAGAAACCCTATCAAGGCGTTGTCAACGAGCGATCGTTTCGCATCAGCCGCATCATCAAATACCGCAATTCCTTTTTGCCCATCATTCACGGGGAAATCCACCGTCATTATACTGGCAGCGAAGTCATCATTCGCATGCAATTGCAGGAATTCGTACTCGTGTTTATGATTGTTTGGCTGGTCGCCGTGGGTGGATTTGGCTTGTTATTTGCCCTCTCCTCGATCGCCGAAGCTCACTTCGACTCCGCCATTTTCATTCCGGTGGGGATGTTCGTTTTCGGCTACCTGCTTAGTACCCTCGCCTTTCTCGCCGAAGCGCGTCATTCTAAAAAATTTTTAATTCGCCTGTTGAGTCGGTGAAGGGTTAGCTCAAGCGGGGAGATGAACCCGCGCCTCTGGTTTCGGGAAAGCGGGCGTGCGGTTTTTGGCCTGCAATTCATCCATTATAATAAAAACCACCGGGGTTACTCAACCCCGATCGCCGGGAATTTCAGCCTGCAAAAGCTCTGAAACTCTCTCGGTTTTCATCCATTCAGTCATCGTTAATTTGCCCCAGTTATGTCACCATCCAATCAGTCTGCACATCCCGATCGCCCAAGCGCCAACGCCCACCGGAAAAAAGGGAAATCCCTGCCATCTAAGTATATCATTCGACTGGGAAAATTTGTCTGGACCACCATGTGGCAGATAATGATGTCGAAAATGGCTCCTCGCGATCGCGACGGATCCTACGTTCGCCCCGCCAGTGAGTTTAGAGGCGCGATCGGAACCGAAGCGGGGAACCCCTTCCCCCCGGAATCCGGGCGCTATCGCTTGTTTGTCGGCTTGGGATGCCCTTGGGCGCATCGCACATTGGTTGTGAGAGCACTCAAGGGTCTCGAAGATGCGATCGCCGTTTCGGTGGTCTCTCCCTCGCCGAATGAGGGCATTTGGGTACTCGATCTCCCGGAACAAGGTTGCCACACCCTTCCGGAACTGTACCAACTGGCACAACCGGGATACAATGGTCGCTGTACCGTGCCGGTACTCTGGGACGATCGGCAACAGGCGATCGTGAATAACGAAAGTGCCGAAATTATCGTTATGCTTAACGCTCAGTTTGACGAATTTGCCACTCACCCAGAACTGGATCTGTACCCGGAATCATTGCGCGAAGACATCGATACCTGGAACGAAAAGATTTACCAGAGTGTCAACAACGGCGTCTATCGCTGCGGCTTCGCACAAACCCAAGCCGCTTACGATAAAGCGTGCGACGAGTTATTCGCCACCTTAGATGAAATCGACGCCGCATTGGCAACCCGTCGCTATCTTTGTGGCAACATACTCACTTTAGCTGATGTGCGGCTGTTTACCACCCTGTTTCGCTTTGATGTGGTATATCACGGACTGTTTAAATGCAATCGGCGGCGGATTCGCGACTACGACAACCTCGGTCCGTATCTGCGCGACTTGTATCAGCAACCGGGAGTAGCCGATACTTGCAATATCGAAAGCGTGAAGCGCGACTACTACGGAAACTTATTTCCGCTCAATCCTGGGGGCATTATTCCCAGCGGCCCGGATGTGACGAACTTGATGGAACCCCACGATCGCGATCGCTTCAGTTCCGGTTCCGTCTTACAACCGCAGTAACTCCCTCTTCGGGTGGGGCGCAGGGTTCCACCCCACCCCTCACCCCAACCGAGGGCTTCACCTGCGGCTGGAATGCGATAGGATTGACTCAAATCTAGAGAAAATCCGAGGGAACTCCCCAGGTGACTCCGAGACCAGACGATTCCAAACCCACACCGAGACAAACCAAGGGCGATCGCGCCGACTTCATCCCCGGCGGTCCGGTCAGCGCTACCGGATCGAACCTTGTGGATCCTATCACCGGCAGACATGCCCTGGACGTCCTCTACGAACAATTTACCAAACCCCCAGTGGATTGGTCCCTCAAATCCAACGACCCTTCCATTTATCTGCGCCATAAACCCGGGCAAATCCTTCGCGGCGGCTATCAAGTGGAAACCGTATTTGAAGACCCTCCCACGGGATTTTATGCCGAAGGTCGCGTTTGCTTGCACCGCAATTTTCCCCCGGTGTTAGTGATTCGGGGATTTGGGTCTTGGTATCCCGTCGATCGCGTGTTGGAAGACACCCCCGATGTGTTCTTTGCCCGACTCGAACGCCAATTCAACTCCACCGAAACCACCGGGGCGATCGCTTGGCTGAAACACTATCGCGATCGTCACCAACCCGCCGATGTCACCGGCGAAAGTTTGGGCGGCAAAATCGCCCAGCAAATCGCCGCGTATTATCCCGATTTAATTCGCTCTACCGTCACCTTTAATCCCTTGGGAATTTCCCCTAAATTAATTGCCAATTCCTCCGCCAACAATGTATTTCATTATTTTACCTTGGGAGAACGCTATGCCTTTTGGGCCAATGGGGGCGATTTCCTTCCCGGCAAATTTTACCAAATTTCCAAACGCGGTCAAAAAAGCTGCCGATATAAACTAGCCGAAGCACTGGTTCGCAAAGCACCGTTTCCCAAAAAAAGGCATATTATTTGTTATCCCTCTTTGTTTATCGTGCGAATTGTCCTGCTTGCTATCTCGCAATTAATTTTGCTAAAACGGCACAACGGACTGATTTTAAATGCGCGCCAACCGGTGGTGATGCAAATCGATCGCAGCCAATTGCCCTCGTCAAGCAACAGCCCATGAAACCGCCCCTGGGTCAGGGGGAGTTTTTGCCACCAAACCCGCCGACATGGGCAAATTCAAAACGGTTTTTCTGCATACCTGATTCTGGATCTTCTGTGGAAAGGATAAGAGGCTGCAAAAATTAAAGATTATTTAAACTTTTGCTTCGCGCAATCCGCCGTTTTTTGGGCATCCTAAAGATACACACCGGGCATTGAAAATCGGAACGCAAACTATGAAAATAACCCTCGGCCAATTTACCCGAAAATCCCTCGCCTTTGCGGTGATTCTGCTGACGCATACCGCCTGCATCCGTTCAACGGGGAGGCCGAAAAATGTCATTTTGTTAATTGGAGATGGCATGGGAGTCGAACAGGTAAAAGCGGCGGGAATGTATGCCAATGGGGAAGCCGGCAGCCTGTCATTTGAGGACTTTCCCTACCAAGCTCAAATGACCACTCATTCCGCATCCCATCAGATAACCGATTCGGCGGCGGGGGGAACCGCGATCGCCACTGGGATGAAAGTCAACAATGAAACGATTAGTATTGCGATTCCCGGGGACAAAACCGAACTGAAAACCTTGTTAGAATACGCGCAAGAACGCGGGAAAAGTACCGGGTTAGTGACCACAACCACTATTACCCATGCGACTCCCGCCGCATTTGGCGCGCACGAAATTTCTCGTTACAACGAAGCGGCGATCGCGAAAGATTATTTAACGCAAACTCGTCCGGAAGTTCTGTTTGGCGGAGTAGCGGAAGGAATGACGCCAACTACCGCAAAAGAAGCGGGTTACAAGGTCATTACCGATGCGCCACAAATGGCGGCGATGGACACCGAAAGCGTCACCCGGGTTTCCGGACAATTTGCCGAGGGTCATCTCCCGTTTGAATTTGACGGACTCGGTTCTGCACCCCATCTTTCAGAGATGACCGCCACGGCGTTAAAGATATTGGATAACGACCCGGATGGGTTATTTTTAATGGTTGAAGGGGGCAGAATCGACCATGCCGGTCATCAGAATAATATCGAACGGAACGTGACCGAAACCGTGGAATTTGCCAAAGCCGTGCAGGTGGCATTTGACTGGGCAAAAGGGAGAAAAGATACTTTAATTATCGTGTTATCCGACCACGAAACTGGCGGATTAAATGTGTTAGAAAATCGGGGAAAGGGAGAATTTCCCCAGGTGTCTTGGTCTACTCCCGGACATACGGCGGATCCGGTGCCGGTTTATGGATGGGGGAAGAATGCCCACTACATTGAGGGAGTTATCGATAATACAGAAATTTTTGCGATCGTGACTGTAACTGTGGAATAGATTGACAGTTTTGGGGGAGAATTAAGCCGTAGGCGAATTGGGCTGGGATAGGTCATCGGCTGCGCCCTGGCGAAAGCGTTGGGCGTCGATAAATGTCACCCCAGCAGCGGTAGCCGCTTCGCAATCTTCGGGTCGATCGCCGGTCATAAAACATGCCGATGGATCGGCATGGTATTCTTTTAAGGCTACCTCTAACATTCCCCATCCCGGCTTGCGAAACGCGGAAGCATAAGTGGCGTTCTCGTAGGATTGAACCCGATAGTGGCTCTTTTGTAACCAAACCTTGTAACAGGTGTGGCCTTTAAAATTGGGACAGAAAAAAATGCAGTCCATTTTCGGGAATAGGTGGAGGAGATAGACCATTTCCTGGATGCAATCTTCCAGGGTTTTATGTCCGGCTTCCACGCCGGCTTGGTTGGTGATGCCCACGATCGCATATCCTCGAGTGGCGACCTGGGCGATCGCTTCCGTGGCCCCCGGTAGGGGACGTTGGTCTTCCGGATGGTTGACATATTGGGCACCGCTGGCAGTTTCGATGAGGGTTCCGTCTTTGTCGGCGAAAAAAATTGGAGTCATACAGGGGAATCAAATTGCAGATTTTAGATATTATGTCATTTTTGGACAATCGCGAGGCGATCGGTTCCTGGCAAGGATTTTGAGCCATCTGCGCCCTAACGCTGAGAGGAATTCAGCCATTTGGCGGAGGATCTGCCTTGACCCCTAACCCCATAATTGCGATAACAAAATACCTTCGCTTGTTTTCACTCCAGTTTCCCAGACTGGGGTTTTTTTTTGGGGTTTCAGTGATTCCACGGAGGGCGTTTTTCTGCGATCGGCCAAATGGCTGAGAGGGATTAAGCCATTTGGCTGATGAGATACCTCAAATCTCTATGCCACGATAAGAGTATCGAGAGAGGGAGAGAACTCGCTAAAGGATAACCCCAGTTATAGTGACTGGGGTTTTTGCTTTGGGGGAATCCGGGCTGTTATTGGCGCGATCGCCCATCGCCAGACAACTCAGCTGCCCGGTCATCGGCGATTTTTATCCTAAAATCGCCTTTCCAGATGGGGTTGATTTGTAGCATATTTTCCCAGCTAAACCAACCGCTTTAACCCGAGAATTCCCAAAGGGAAAAGGCGCATAATTTTCACAAAAAAAACCGCTTCAGAGCGAAGAATTAACGGCCAGTGAAAACCCGTCCTCACCCAGTTGGGGGATGACAAGTGCCTTGGGGTTGAGCCATACTATTAAATAAAAGAAATTTCCTGGCTCTTACCCCCGCACAGGGGGTTTTTATTTCATTGAATTGACTCGTGTAAATTCCCGATTGATAAACAAGCGCAATCTCCCGAGGGGAGGCGCGCCATCCTCAGAAGTCTCGACTGTGGTGCCAGATGAGAACCCCCCAACCCGATGGCGAGCCCCACAATAGCCGAGCCGAACGGGGGAAATCATGGAGAAAAATTTGCGATCGCAGCGCAAAAAGGAATAGATAAATTTTACCCGCACTCGGAAATTTAAGCATCAAAAATTTTGCTGTAGATATTTTAAAATTGCATCATTACTCGGGGGTTAGGAGCGCGGCGATCGGGCGAAGGCGATCGCCTACGAATCTGGAAATTTAACAATAAGCAACCGTCAATCGACTAGATTCACAGAAAGATTGTTCCAGTTTTAGAAAAAACTCCATTTAATATGGACAGTTTGCCCCGTATGAGCCACAATCAATGGACGTACCATGAGAGGCAAATTATGCGAATATTGCTGGGCGGACTGTTGACCAGCTTAGTGTTGTGGGCATTGCCAGTACATGGACAGGTCTCCGACGCCCAGATCGTGGCACTTGTGGAGGCGCTGCGGTTGGCAGCACCCACGACCACCACAGAGGAAGATGGATTGTACAGTCCCTGGAAAATCAAACCCTCGAATATCCCGCGCTGGTCTCGCCTGTGCATTGGCGAGGAACTGACTCCCGAACAATTTGTTGCCGATTTAACCAAAGCGCGCCACATTCTGGTCTGCGTGATGGAGGACGTATTGCGTCGGGAATATCCCCTCAGCGATAACGATGAAGCTTTGGCGGTGCGTCGCGCTGCTGCGTGGTGGGTGGCGGGGGATCCTTCCCTTTACAACGCCGGCGAGATTGCCCTCTATACCCGCAAAGTTCTGGACCTGTACCAGAATCTGCGGGCATACCCGGGGGATTTTGTACCCAACCGCGAAGCAAATAAATAAATAACCGCCAATCCGAAATCCGTCCCCACTCGGCGGCAAAATCTCGGTGGAAATCGCAATCCAGGGTGCCTACTCAGTTAGAATCGAACGCTAAGGGATTTGGCGGATGCGATCGCAGAAGCGATTAGCGATCGCCACTCGCTTCTCATCTCTCTGGCCCGTCTGCGCCTTGCTGGCAATATCGGTTTGCTGGATTTGCACAATCGGGCGCAGATCCTCCCACTCGCCCCTCGCCACTTCACCCCTCATCAGAAGCGGATTGCGGCGAACTCAAAATTTTGAGCGAGAGCATTTGAACCTTTTTTGACCTCCCCCGGTCTAAACCCAGCGACATCAAACAACCTTGAGGGCCACCTCATCGGTGCGATTTTTCTCCGGAAACTCGATCCGGATGCAAAAATGCCCGAGGTTGTGATTCTCCTACCCGATTCCCAGATTGGGTCAAAACTGTATCCCCATGACCACCATTTTAACTGTGCCAGGGAAAGAATCCACAGAGGAGTCATCGGACAAGTGTTTGGTAGAGCGTTGCCAACACGGCGATCGCGAGAGCTTCCGTCATCTGTACCGACGCTATCACAGCAAGGTGCGCTCTACTCTGCATCAGCTATGCGGCGCTTCGTCCCTGGATGACTTGGAGCAAGAAGTGTTTCTGCGCGCCTGGAAAGGGTTGCCGAAACTCAAACAACCGGCTCATTTTTCTACCTGGTTGTACCGCATTAGTTGGAATGTGGCGCAAGATCGCCGACAGGCATTTGCCAAGCAGCGTGAGGAAAAAAGGCGATTGATAGCGGCTATACTACCAAATAGCCACGGCGATCGCCACCCCGCCACTCCCACCCCAGATTTGATGCACTTGCACTATCAAGATTTAGTGCAGCGCGGACTGGAAACCCTCAGTTTCGACCATCGCACGGTGTTGGTATTGCACGATTTGTCCGATCTGCCACAAAAACAAGTGGCCGAAATCGTGGGGGTGCCGGTGGGAACCGTGAAATCGCGTCTGTTCCACGCGCGATCGGCAATGCGGAAATTTTTGCAAACCCAGGGAGTGCAATTATGAACGAACAATCCAGCGATCGCGATCGTCTCGTGGCGTTTCTCCAGCAACATCGCCCCGAACCCCCACCACCGGCAGGGAATTTAGAAGCGCGAATTATGGCAAGCACTGCCAACTCTCTCCCAACCCCGACCACGAAGCCAAAACCCTATCTGTGGTTGCTTCCTCCCGCCCTCGCTGCCGGATTGCTGTTGGTGTGGGGCAGCTATAAAACCCTCGCCCCACCCCCACAAACAGCCACGGAACTGGCTCAAATAGAGGCGTTTATGGAAAATACCTGGGATAACGTTCTTGAAGATGCACCGGAAGGTGAGTGGCTGTTCCCCAATGAGGCGATCGCGGAATAGTCGGCGATCTCTCGCCGTGATTTTCCCCTTGCCTGCCCTCACTCCCCCACTTAAACTCTCGGGGAACTTTTGATTATCATACTCTGTCACGTTTGTCAAGCCCGCTAACCGGGCAAAATTGGAAAAATTGGAGTAAATTTTATGCTTTTACGTCGCGTTGCAATTCTAACCGCTTTAATGCTCGCCCTCAGTGGCGCTGCTGCTTACGCAATTCCACAACCTTTGCCCGAACAAGTGGTGGCGCAACGTCCCGGAAGAGGAAATCGCGGTCCCCAAGGGGGCGAACAACGGTGGATTCAGCAACTCAATCTCACCCCAGAGCAACAACAAGATATTGAAGGCATTCGCGATCGCTACCAAAACCAAATGACCCAGAGACGAGAGCAAATGCAGCAAGCCATGAGCGATTTGCGACAGATGATGAGCGCCAATGCCAGCGATCGCGATTTGCGCTCCAAACATAACGACATCATGCAAATGCGTCAAGAAATGGGCGAAATGCGCTTCGAGCAAATGTTGGCCATCCGCAAGGTTCTCACCCCAGAACAACGCGAACAATTCGCTCAATTCATGCAAGAGCGCCGGTCCAATCGCGGCAACCCCTCGGGAAATCGTCCCGGCAACCGCCCGGGAAATCGTCCCGGTAATGGCGGCGGACTGAACCGTGGCGGCGGTAATTCTCCCATGTTCGATAACGATGACGACTTCTAAATCTGTCTCGTCATTGTCCATTGACTCGTTCAGCGCACATGTGGGAAACGCCAATTCGTAAATTTTTCCTCGGATGCGAGGCGATCGCTCCCCCATGCAGTGGTCAGTCTATCCCATAATTGGCAAGCGCGATCGCCAGTTTTCACCCATCAACAATTTACCTAAAACGTAGGGACAGGGCACTGCCTTGTCCTTACTGCTTTTTTGGGAAATGGTACAATTTTCACCGATGAATCTAGCCAGGAAAATGACTTATATTTATTTGCATGGGTTTGCATCGAGTCCTCACTCTGCTAAAGCAACCTATCTGCGCGATCGCTTTTCCGAACTCGGCATCAACCTCCAGATTCCCGATCTCAATCAAGGGGATTTTTCTCGTCTGACTTTGACGCGACAACTGCAACAAGTCGCTGCCGAATTTCCGCCCCCACCCACACCCGTAACCCTCATCGGATCGAGTTTTGGGGGCTTAACCGCCATGTGGTTAGCCCAGGGGTCTGCCCAAGTTCAACGGTTGATTTTACTGGCTCCTGCTTTTCAATTTCTGGCGTATTGGTTGCCGAAATTGGGAGCACAACAGGTGCGACAGTGGCAGGAAAATAATGCGATCGATGTTTATCATTATGGAGAAGGGCGCAAACTGCCCCTGGAGTATGAGTTTGTCCGCGACGCACAACAGTATCGCGAAGGAGCGCTAACGCGCGAAATTCCTACGTTGATTTTGCATGGAAACGCCGATGAAGTGGTTCCGGTGCAAGCTAGTCGCCATTTTGCCACCTCTCGTCCTTGGGTGAATTTCAGAGAACTCGACAGCGAGCATGGGTTGGGAAATGCGATGCCAGAAATCTGGCAGGCAATTCAAGAATTTTGTCGGTTGGATGGCGTTGAACCTCTGCAATCGGGGGATTCTTTTGTATAATTCACGGGAGGAAAGGCGATTCGATGGGGGTTTTGTTTTTTATACAAACAGAGGCGATCGCTCCCCGACTGATGGGCGCATCTGGGGATGAATTCTTTTAACCCCTTTCTTCCATCCAGCTTTGAATCGCCCGCTCCACATTGGGTTGATTGGCGCGAAACCCTTTCAGAGGCGCTTCTAGCCGCGCATCAGTTTTATAAGCGACTCACCGAGGGGTTTCGACTTAGTATTCGCGCATCGGTAATCCAAACCCCCGTCAGAAACCAGGTTGCCTGAATTACAAATTAACAAGACACAATAAATTCTAGAAACTTCCGGTCTCTTTCTGTAGCGGTTAGAAACGGGATTGCTTCACGGAGGTGGTTCGTCATTAGCAACTCGTTCGAACCACAAGCTCAGATCGAGTGGATCTAATGCTGAACTGAGGCCCTAGGTCGCGATCGTGGGGGGATCCTCCCGGATCCCCCCACGATCGCTTTCCCCATTGCCAATTCCCGCGTCAAAAAACCCAGGCCCACCCGCGTGCTCCCCGACATCCCGTACTTGCTGTCAAAAAAATGACAGGGAAATTTCCGTAGATTTACCGATCGCTTTTTTGGCAAAAGGTTCTTTCCCCCTAAACTCCCTTCATTTTTCCTTAAAACTTCCGCAAATTAACTGATGTTTTCTTGACAATCTATCGGTTAGAACTATAAATAGAGAAAACTCTCGGTTCATCCATAACGTTAACTTAACCTAGGGTTAAGCCAATAACGCAGATAATCGGGGGTAAATCTATCTTCCGAAAAAGGGGTTAAGAGGATAGAAAAATAAAATATTCCCCCAATCAACTCCCAGCAAAGCTGTGGGTGTAGTTGGGGAAATAAATAGCCAAAAATTTTCATGTTTTTTTTGAAAAAAACGGGAACCATAAGTTCTCAAACAAGTCTGAGAAATCAAGCCAGTTTGGCGATTAAAAACCGAGGGCTGACATGAAGCCAATCGGACATCAGGGGATGAGCATCTAAGGCTGAGACAGCCGCTAAGTATGCGAATCGAAAATCAATCAGGGAGACGAATCATGCCAGAAGACAACACTTTCAATCAAACCGATGATGCAGTGGAAACCACCACCAATTCCGAAATTCCGATTAGTGATGACTATGGAGTATTCTTAGTCGGAGAAACGGGACAAGTTACCCTAAATTACCTTTATGATGGCGGGGCATATAAAGGCGAAGTGGCCTTTTTCAGCCTCAAAGACATGGAAGAACTCGAACCGGGTTCGCCAGAATTTATTCAAGAAGCAGCGCGCCGATCGCTCAGCAACAGCGAAGACGGGCATGTGGTAATAAAAGACCCGAGCGAAGGAGCGCAATTTACCGAAGAATTAATCGGCGACTATCATAATACCGATGCGGAAAGCTACGCAGGGCCGAAAGAGTTTTCCATGCGTCCGGGGGATGAATTTGCGGTGATGCTGGTCCCGAACTCCACCGTAGAATCCCTATTAGACAATCCAGAACTCGACGGAGAAAACCGTCCCCTGTTTTCCTTAGCAACCGCGAATCCCGATGATGGATTGCAAATCGGACAGATTGCCGACCTCAGCGGCGAAGGTAGCGCCTTTGCGATGGAAGATTTGCGCGTAGATAATGGTTCGGACAAAGATTATAACGACGTTATCTTCCAAATTCGCGGCGCGATCGGCACAGCAATTCACGTGGATGAGATGATTGCAACCCAGAACGATTGGCGCGACACCGAGGAAGGGGAGCAATTACAAGGCGAAATCGAGGAATTTCTTGCCCCGAGTGTGGTGGAATCCGACGAGTCAGAGGCGGAAGAAGAGAGTGCGGAAGAGACGTTAGAAGACACCGCAGAAGAGACGGAAGAAGACACCGCAGAAGAGCCGATCGCCGATTCAGAAGACATAGAAGGAACCGAAGCAGAAGACGACCTCGCCGGGTCCGAAGACAGTGACACCATCCCCGAAACCGTCGGACCGTTTGATTCCGGATTCTTTGTTGTCGGAAACAGTGGCGAAGTGAATTTCAACTTCCTCTATGACGGTGGCGGATTTAGCAACGGCGAAGTGGCCCTGTTCGATATCGAGGGAATGGAAGAGCTAGAACCGGGGTCGGAAGAATTCATCAAAGAAGCGGCGCGGCGATCGCTCACCGATTCGCAACTCGGTCATGTGGTGATTCGAGACGCCGAAGAAGGAGCGCAGATTTCCGAAGGCATTGGCGACGCCTTTAACGAGGGCGAGTATCAAGGCGTCAAGAGCGTTTCCATGACACCGGGCAGTACGTTTGCGGTGATGCTGGTGCCCAATGGCAAGGTGCAAGATCTGTTTGACAATCCCGGCGCATCCGGTGCCAAACGTCCGCTGTTTTCCCTCTCCACCGCGAATCCCAACGAATTCTTCCATGTGGGACAAGTGGCGGATCTAACGGGACATGGTAGTGCTTTCGTGATGGAAGACTTACGGGTAGATTCCTCCGAAGGTTCCGATAAAGACTATAACGATATCATATTTCAGGTAACGGGAGCCACAGGGTCGGCAATTTCTCTCGATGAATTAGTTGAGGAACAAAGTTTAGATGCGGTTCGCGCGTGGCGCGAGTCGGAAGAAGGTCAGGAGTTCCTCGTGGAAGTCGAACAAGTTATCGCCGAAAGCATCGAGGCACAAGAGGATATCGAAGGGTCGGAAGGCGACGATGATATGGAAGATTCCGACGATGATATGGAAGATTCCGACGATGATATGGAAGATTCCGACGATGATATGG
>NZ_JAJENT010000353.1:0-705 GCF_035615515.1 Phormidium sp. CCY1219 | reverse complement strand
GTAGGGCTTAGGCTGGTCAGCTACCTAAAGTCAGGGGCTAGAAGCCCCGTCTCTTTAGAGCGGGGTGCTGACAGTTCACTGAATCGATAGTTTTCAAGCAGGTTTTGAAAAATGATACCCATTTTCCGGCGGATTGGCCACTAGAAAATGAGGTGCGTGAGGAACTTAAGTGAGTGCAGAACACCAGTGAAAAGTGAGAAATCTGACATCCTCCAGACACCAACCCTGACGGGTACGGCGATCGCTTCCTCCTGAGCGCGAGGCAACTTACCAGACAAGTTCTCACTTGTCTTGCAAGGGTTGAACGGTTCAGAGGCGTTTGCTGATTCGAGACCAGCGGTTCGGGATTGTCGGCCCCTACAAAGAAGCGCCAAACCCTTCGCCAAAATATTCAAACACCACGACATCGTTAGATGACACGACGCCGGAATCCTAACTTGATGGCGAAATCTTTACGCGCTTCGTTGAACATTGAGCTGCTTGCGTCCGAGTCGGTTAATCGCTTGACGTGGATTTTTGGAACCCTTTTTTTTGCGAGTGACTCGGCGTTGGGCGCGCTCGATCGCTCGTTATGATTTTACCAGGTTGTTAGGGTTCTCGACGGTGTAACCGTGGCTAGCGGGTTTAGTTGATACTCCCCGCGCTGAAGACGCGGGGATTCTTAAGCAGTCCAAAACTGAACTCTTAAAGGCATTATCAAAGTGC
>NZ_JAJENT010000352.1:0-257 GCF_035615515.1 Phormidium sp. CCY1219 | reverse complement strand
CTGCACGAAAACAAGGATGTAATACTGAAATGTCGCGACCATATCCAGGAATGGTTGAAAGGAATAGGATTGGAACTGAAGGATACCAAAACTCATATCACCCACACCTTAGAAGGGGATAAACCAGGGTTCGACTTCTTGGGATTTAACATCCGGCAATATCAAGTCGGAAAATATAAGACCGGGAAAAACCCACACGGTAATCCACTAGGTTTTAAGACCATCATTAAACCCAGCAATCAAGCCATCAAAACCCA
>NZ_JAJENT010000351.1:0-652 GCF_035615515.1 Phormidium sp. CCY1219 | reverse complement strand
TGACCAAAATCGACGACCACCACCTGCTGGTCAAACTGCTCAAAGCCGGCAAGCAGACTGTCGCCAGTATCCGCAAATCCCGCAAATTCATCTCCTTGGGTGACGCGGCAACCCAAGCCGATTGGCGGTTAGTCGCCAAGACCTATGGCGCTTCCGAGGAAGACATTACCACCCTGCAAGCGGAAGCGGCGCGGTTGGCCTACCAAGGGGAAAGCCCTTCAGTCCTCACCGACCACCTCATCGACGCGGTTCGCCACCTCACCGACTGGGACGCCGAAAAGTTGCTGGCTCCCGCGAAACAACCAGCCCGACGGACTAAACCCAACTCCGCCGCACCGGAAGACCCCCTAGAGCCGTCCCAACAGTTGCGCGCCGGAATCCATCATCTTGCCCGGGAAGATGCGAAAGAGGGAAAAATTATCCTGCAGCAGCGCCACTTGCACAACCCCTTGCGCCAGCAGAACCTTGCCCCCGCTGTACCCGCGCAATCCGACCGGGTGGCCGAGTTAGAAAAGCAAGTGCGCGACCTGAGCGCCCAACTGAAAGAAGCGGACAAAGCGGCGGCTCTGATTCGGGGATTGCAAGCCGATCGCGATCGCCTCGAACGGGAAAACCGGCAACTGCAACAACTCCTGCAAGAAAATACCGATAA
>NZ_JAJENT010000350.1:0-17717 GCF_035615515.1 Phormidium sp. CCY1219 | reverse complement strand
TTAAAACCGCCTGAGTCGAACTTCCTCCGCGTACTAAAGTAACGCGGCTCCCATTCTTCCATCTTTTTTTTCGTGGATGTTCTATTTCTATCCTATTTCTACATCTGGTTTTTTCCCGGCGCGTTCTCGGACATGATATCCGAAACCAGCGGTTTGTGTCCCAACTTGCAATCAGAAAACTTTGAAAAAAACGTAACATTAATGTGAGTTACTGCATCAATCCAAAATGTCAAAATCGCGAAAATCCAGACTCGGCGCAAGCGTGCCAGAGTTGTGGTACCCCCTTGGAGATCGAAAATCGCTATCGCATCATCCGCCCCCTGCGCCCTCTCAATCCCGTTTATCCCACCGATATTTACGAAGTAAAAGACTGGGGAAATGGGGATGAAGATTGGGGCACCATCAAAGTGATGAAAGTGCTCAAATTCAGCAACAATCCCAACTTCATTCGCTTATTTAAACGAGAAGCGCGAGTCTTGATGTGGTTGCGCCATCGCGGAATTCCCCATGTAGAACCCGATGGTTACTTCCAGCTAACCTTACCCCGAAACAAACACATCCACTGCTTAGTGATGGAAAAAATCGACGGGGAAAACCT
This sequence comes from Phormidium sp. CCY1219, assembly GCF_035615515.1. GTDB lineage: Bacteria > Cyanobacteriota > Cyanobacteriia > Cyanobacteriales > Laspinemataceae > CCY1219. Next base: position 17,119 of record NZ_JAJENT010000350.1, on the reverse strand, counting down.
AGAGGAGTGGTTAGAACAAAGCGACCCCATCTGCGAAACCGAAGCCCTCGACTGGTTGCAACAACTCACCGAAATTTTAGACACCCTGCATCAAGAAAGTTTGTTTCATCGGGATATCAAACCTTCTAACATCATTTTGCGTCCCAACGGACAACTGGCGCTGATCGACTTTGGCACCGTTGGCGAAGAAGAATCCAATTTCACCCGCGTCGGAACCAGCGGATACGCCGCCCCCGAACAAATTATCGGCGACACGAAACCGCAATCCGATTTCTTTGCCCTCGGGCGCACCTTTGTGCATTTACTCACTGGGTTGTCCCCGATGGATTTTCCCGAAACCAATAACGAGGAACTCCTCTGGCGCAATTTGGCTCCGCAAATCTCGCCAATGTTGGCAGATTTTATCGATCGCCTGATGGCCCCCGCCTACGAGAAGCGCCCCAGCAATACCCGTGCCATCTTCAGAGAATTAAAACAAATCGAATCAGTCAGAAACGCCAAACAATCCAAACCGGAACTCACCGGATTTTGGAAGCGGCGGATTCCGCTCAAATGGGTGGGATTTTTATTAATCGGCTTTATTGGCTTTGGGATATTATCTCATCCCGTGGCAATCTTTGTCAAAGATTGGGTGGCAATTCCTCTGGCTAAATCCGCCAACCACATGGGCACCTTTGAATTCAAGCGCGGTCAATTCGGCAGCGCTGAATTTTACTTGAAATTAGCCGTGCAACTCCATCCCGAAAGTGGAAAAGCGCTCTACAATTTAGGCATGGTGTGTGAAGAGCGAGAAAAACTACCATGCGCTCGAGAACAGTACGAAGAGGCCATATCAAACGGCGATCGCATCGATGCCGCAGTACAAGCCATAAATAACTTAGGGCGCTTGTGGATTTTCCGCGACGGAAATTATGACAAAGCGATCGCCAAACTGCAGTATGGACTGGAACGAGCCAACCACGCGCCAAACTTAAAACCTGTAGCTTGGTCCGACTTGCATAAAAATCTCGGCTGGGCATACTACGAACAAAAGCGCTACCGTGAAAGCGAGAAACACCTGCGCCAAGCGATTGAATACGACCCGAAAAATGCACCCGCCTACTGCTTGTTAGCACAGGTACTTGAAGCCCAGGACAATCGCACCTTAGCCCTAGAGTATTGGAAACAATGCCAAGCACTAGAAGCGCCGTATAATCCCGAAATTCAATACTGGAAAAAAATGGCTCGCGATCGCCTTGGGAAGTAGGGACTAAATAACCCACACCTTAATCCGGCTCGAGTTCCACCAATTCGCGCCACCCCTGCATGCCAATTTTCGCCAACCGGAAAGCCCGTTTGCGTCATCTTTTCGCCCCCGGTTATCCCCTCGAATCCGGTGGATTGTCGGGAAAAAGCCGCCGATAGGAATCGCCCTTGTCCCCCTGATGAGCGGGGAATTGCGAGACACAGAAACCCCCGCCGCTGGCCCGACAAGGGTTCGGCCAAATTCCTAGCCGCCAGCTCATCGTCTCATTGGTGAGTGCGATCGGCGATCGCGACCCGCCAATCGGTATGAATGACCAACCTCCTCGCGTGCCTTTCCCCCGTTCCCCAGTGGATCGAATCGTGAAGCGACATTGTAGCCGCACTCAACCGCTTTGACGATTCGCGCCCCATTCGGGGGATAAACTGTCTGAAATCGCACCCTACCGCCCCATCGAGTGGGGAAACGCGAGACACAAGGGAGAGGGAGAGAGAATGCAAACTCCCGAGGGCTGTTGGTAAAATCAACAGAGCAGCGATCGCGCTTCCGGGAAGCAAGAGAAAAATCAGCCCACCGCGAAAGCGCGACCTCAACCCGAAAGAGCAACCCTTTACGAGTAGTTTGAGAAGATGTCTCCCATCGAATTTGTCACCACCGAACCCATCGATCTGAGCAACTGCGATCGAGAACCCATTCACATTCCCGGCAAAATTCAACCCCACGGCGTGCTACTCGTCCTGCAAGAACCGCAACTCACAATTTTACAAGTTTCTGCCAATACCGAAGCCTTTTTTGGCATCAGTCCGGAATCTTTACTCGGACAAGACTTAAGCGTTCTTTTTTCCCAAGAAAACCTGCAATTTTTAACCCATTGTATATTTGAAAACGAACTGGAGTATTTCAATCCCTTTCAACTGCCCACCTCCTTAAAAGATGGCCAGTTTGAATTTGAAGGCGTGCTGCATCGAACAGTGGGGGGTTTATTGTGTCTCGAACTCGAACCGAAAATAAGTGGCAAGAACGCTTATCCCCTCAGCTTTTATCATTTACTAAAAGCCTCTATTGCCAAAATATTTAAAGCCAATAATTTTCAGGAAGCGACCAACTTAATCGCCGCCGAAGTGCGGCAATTGACGGGATACGATCGGGTAATGATTTACCGATTTGCCAGCGATGAAAGTGGGGTAGTAGTTGCTGAATCTTGTCGTGGGGACCTCGAACCCTTTTTAGGATTGCATTATCCCGCCTCAGACATTCCCAAACAAGCCAGAAAACTCTACTATCAAAATTGGTTGCGACTGATTGTGGATGTCAACTATCAGCCAGTGGAGATTATTCCCCAGAACAATCCCTTAACCGATGAGCCGCTGGACTTAAGTTTATCGACATTGCGAAGCGTCTCTCCCATTCATGTAGAATATTTACAGAACATGGGAGTGAGGGCGACCTTAACGATTTCTTTGCTCGACGAAGAACGACTTTGGGGTTTAATTTGCTGCCACCACTATCAACCGAAATATGTAGATTACGAAACGCGGAAAGCCTGCGAATTCCTCGGGCAATTTATGTCCGTGGAATTTTTTAAGCAGCAGCAGAAAGACCTGGGACGATATCAAAGTAAAGTCGGGGAAATCCAAGAACGGCTGAATTTAAGTAAATCTGCGAACCAAGGGGCGATCGCGCAAAAATTCCAGCAAAATGAATCAGCAATTTTAGAATTAGTCAATGCCCGCAGTGCGGCGATCGCGTTAGAAGACGACCTCATCCTTTTGGGAAAAACCCCACCTGTAGAAGCGGTGCAACACTTGCTAGAGTGGCTTCGCACCCACCATCGAGAAAAAGTATTTCATACCGATTGTTTAGGAAAAATTTATCCCCCCTCTCGGGATTATCAGACACAAATGAGCGGGATACTGGCGATTTCTATTTTTCTGGAAAATACCTGTTATCAAATTGTCTGGTTTAGACCCGAAATCGTGCAAACTGTCAAGTGGGGAGGAAATCCGCATAAACCGGTGACAGTGGATGAAGAAAATGGGAGTCGATTATCGCCGCGCAAGTCCTTTGAGCTGTGGAAAGAAACCGTGAGCGGTAAATCTTTGCCGTGGAATAAATTAGAAATAGAAGCCGCTTTAAATTTTAGAAATGCGTTAATGCTGGCGGTGTTAGAATTTTCGCAGGCGGCGTTAGAAGAAGCTGCAAAACGCGCTGAAGTAGCGAACCAAGTGAAAAGCGAATTTCTGGCCAATATGAGTCACGAAATCCGCACGCCGATGAATGCGATATTGGGATTTTGCGATTTAATGCAAGGTTTGGTGAGCGAACCGCGCCAACAAGCGTATCTCGATTCGATCGCCACCAGTGGAAAATCCCTGTTAGCCTTGATTAACGATATCTTAGACTTATCGAAAATTGAAGCCGGAAAGCTGCAACTGCACTACGAACCAACAAATTTGCGCGAATTAATTCGAGAAATCCAGCAAATTTTTTCCCAGCAAGTGGAAGAAAAAGGACTATCTTTATATGCAGAAATTGACGAAAACTTGCCGATAGGAATTGATTTTGATGAAGTGCGCCTGCGGCAAATTTTGTTTAATGTAGTCGGCAATGCGCTAAAATTTACAGAAGCGGGTTATATTAAAATCTCAGTACGCTGTCAGCCCTATGTTAGCGAAGGGGAGGGCAAAATTTGGATGGAAATTGCGGTAGAAGATACGGGGATTGGGATTAGTGGCAGCGATCGCGAAAAAATTTTCGACGCCTTTATCCAAAGCGAAGGACAAAGTACCCGCAAATACGGCGGAACCGGGTTGGGATTAGCCATTACCCGCCGACTCACCACTATGTTAGGGGGAGAACTGGTGGTGAACAGCGAAGTGGGTACGGGGAGTACCTTTAGTTTTGTATTTCCCGATATTTATCGCGCCAATTGGGAACCGGAAGCCCATGAGAAAAAGCCAATGGATGAGAACCTGGAACAATTCCAGCCCGCCACTATTTTAGTGGTGGATAATGTGGAATCGAACCGCACTTTAATTGCGGAGTATTTTGCCAACACCCACCACCGTTTGTTATTCGCGAAAGATGGGCGAGAAGCGATTGAAATGGCACAAATCCATCAGCCAGATGTGATATTGCTGGATCTGCGGATGCCCAATCTGGATGGGCGATCGGCAGCAATTTTTCTCAAACAAGACCCACAAACGCGAGACATTCCGATTATCGTCCTCACTGCATCGGTGGCGAAAGACGAACTGCAAGACATGCAACTGTTTTGTCAGGGATTCTTACGCAAACCGGTCAAACGCTTTCAACTGGTGGAAGCATTCAAGAATATTCTGCCGCTGAATGAAAATTCTCCCCGGGAAAGGGAAGTGCAACCCCCTGCTGCTTCTGCAAGGGAACCGATGATGGAAACCCCGGGGGAAAACTTGTCCGAATTGGCGGAAAAACTTGCCTTAGAAGAACAAAACCAATGGCAGCAATTGCGACAAACGATGAAGCGCAGAGAAGTGAAAGCCTTTGCGAAACGGTTGCATGCTTGGGCGCGGGAATATCACTGTGCCAAACTCGAAGCCTATGCAACCAAAATCAGCCATCAGCTTGGGGAATTTGATTGGGAGAATTTACCCGCAACCCTGGAGGAATTTCCCCAACTGAGGCGATGGTTGGAAGGGAACGGCGATCGGGCGTAAAATAGGCAATGACCCCCTCACCGATGGGGTGAATGCCAGGGATAGGTTACTGGGCGGGAAATACAGGTATTCTCAGGAGTACCATATTTTATAGAGGGAGGATAATCATTCCCCCTCGGTGCGATTATTAATGAACTCAATGCCGCAGGTGCAAGACAATGAACCAGTTTGACCCCGAAGATTTTCTGATTTTAGTGGTAGATGACACGATTTCTAATTTGAAAGTGATTGGATATTTGTTAGAAAAGGTAGGCTACGATACCACCTTTGCGACCAATGGCAGGCAAGCGATCGAGCGGGTGCGAACCGCAAAACCCGACCTCATTTTGTTGGACTTAATGATGCCGGAAATGGACGGTTTGGAAGTCTGCGATCGCCTCAAAGCTGACCCAAACACCCGCGAAATTCCCATTATTTTTATTACCGCCAATCAAGAGACGGATAATTTAGTAGAAGCCTTCAAAAAAGGGGCAGCCGATTATATCACGAAACCCTTTCGACCGGAAGAAGCGCTCGCGAGAATTGAAACCCAACTGACGAACCAACAGCTCAAAAAAGAACTAACCCGTCAAAACGAACACCTGCAACGAGAAATCGAAACTCGCACCGTAGCAGAAGCGCGATTGAGACTGTTAGAGCGAGCGATCGCCTCGAGTTCTAATGGGATCGTCATCACCGATTTCCAGCAACCGGACAATCCTATTATCTACGTCAATTCCGGTTTCGAGCGGATTACGGGCTATTCTGCTTCCGAAATAATGGGTCGAAATTGTCGGTTTTTGCAAGGACAAAAAAGCCCAATCAATCGCGGCGCACTGGTACAGTTGCGTCAAGCCATTCATGCCGGCACCAACTGTCAAGTCGTGCTGCAAAATTTTCGCAAAAATGGCCGCATGTTCTGGAACCAACTCTCGATTTCTCCCGTGCGAGAAGCTGATGGAACAGTGAATCATTTTGTCGGCGTTATCACCGATATTACCGAACGATTGGCATTTGAAGAAGCCCTGAAAAATAGCCAATCCTCGTTAGCGCAAGCTCAAAAAATCGCTCATCTGGGGAATTGGGAATTTGACATCGTAACGCAAGAAATTAGCGGCTCTGTGGAAATTTTTCGGATTTTGGGATTTGACCCCAAAGCTGGCAAAATCGACTATCACCAGTTGTTAAAAGTATTTCATAATGAAGATGCAGAGATATTTGAAAATGCGGTGAATCGGGCGATAAATGAGGGGATATCTTACGAAATAGAAAGTCGCATCTGGCGGAACCCCGGAGAGCTGCGCTATTTAGAAATCCGGGGGGAAGCGGTGTTTGACGAAGGGGGAAACATAACGCGGCTGTTCGGCACCGTGCTAGATATCAGCGAGCGAAAAAAAGCCGAATTTGCCTTAAAAGAGGCCGCGAACGCCGCCCAAGCTGCCAATCAAGCCAAAAGCACCTTTTTGGCGAATATGAGTCACGAACTGAGAACGCCCTTGAATGCAATTCTCGGGTTTAGCGAGTTGATGATGGGAGGGGAAAACCTGGCAGAAGAACACCAAGAAAATCTTCGCATTATTTGCCGCAGTGGGGAACATTTGCTGACCCTGATTAATGATATTTTAGACATGGCGAAAATAGAAGCCGGTCGCATCACCCTCAACGAAAGTAACTTCGACCTTTATCAGATGTTAAAAGATTTAGAGGGAATGTTTCGCCTGAAGGCAGAGAAAAAGGGATTGTACTTTGCGATCGAGTGCGACCCCAAGGTACCCCAATACATTAGAACCGATGAAGTGAAGTTACGACAAGTATCGCTCAATCTGCTGTCTAATGCGTTTAAATTTACTCAGAGGGGGTCGGTGACGATGCGGGTAAACCTGGGAAGGGAGGAAACCAAGCCCAGGGAGGGAGAGAGCGAGAGAAATCGGGAAGGTGGTGATGGGGTGATAGAGTCGCCGCGATCGCCCGATCGCACCTCCTCAGTCACGATTCACTTTGAAGTAGAAGATACCGGCTGTGGCATTCCACTCGAGGAATTAGAAAGCATTTTTGAAGCCTTCGTGCAAACCAAAACCGGCAAAAAATCCGCAGAAGGAACCGGGTTAGGATTGCCGATCGCTCGCAAATTTGTCGCATTAATGGGCGGTGAAATGAGGGTCAGTTCTCCGGTGAGTCAGGGAACCAAATTCCACTTTACCATTCGCGCCCAGCCGGTGGATAGATCCGACGCCATCCAAGCAGACAGAAGACAGGCGATCGCCCTCGAGGCGAATCAACCCACCTATCGCCTGTTAATTGTGGACGATAAGTGGGACAATCGGCGATTGTTGGTGAAGCTCCTCGGTCCGTTTGGATTTGAGATTCGAGAAGCCAAAGACGGGAAAGAAGCGATCGCGGTGTGGGAAGAATTTCAACCGCATTTAATTTTTATGGACATGCGAATGCCCGTGATGGATGGCTTTAAAGCAACCCAACAGATTAAATCCACCACCAAAGGAAAAAATACCGCGATCGTAGCGGTAACGGCGAGCAGTTTAAACCAGGATCGCACATTAGTTTTACAAGTCGGGTGCGAGGATTTTATTCGCAAACCTTTCCGCGAAGCCGACATTTTTGAAATTCTGACCCGCTACCTCGGCGTGCGCTTTCGCTACGCATCCCCGATTCGAGCACAGCCCGATGGATTCTCCCAGTGCAACCATCAATTGACACCCCACGCATTAGCCCAGGTGCCCGCCGAGTACCTCGCCACCTTAGAACGAGCCACCGCCCGCAGTGACATGGAATCCATCGATAGAACCATTCAAGAAATTCGCCATTGCGATCGGGCAATGGGCGATTTGCTCAGGGGTTTAGCTGACAAGTTTGCTTATGAAGAAATGCTCGCTATCATTCAACAAGCAAAGGTTCTATAAGCCCGGTTAAATCGCTCATACCCCCCGGGGCGATTCCAGCAGGGGAATCGGCGGGCGGCGAATGAGCAGGTGCTGAGGGTGGCTCAGACAGTTGGCACTGGATTAGATTAGCCTGTATCTAGGCTTTCCCGTTTCAATGGCTCGAATCATTGAACAAAGAGTTTATAATACAAGAAGTTTTTCCAGTGGAAAAACGGCAATTTCCCAATCCCTGTGCCCGCGAATGTCGAGCGAATCCCACCCGAAAATGAGCCAAAACTCCACCCCGCCAGAAAAAGCCGATATTCTCGTCATTGACGATAATCCAGATAACCTGCGTCTGTTAATTGGCATTTTGCAGCGTAGCGGCTATAAAGTCCGGCCCGCAACCAATGGTCGTTTTGCCTTATCCGTGGCGCAAACTGACCCGCCGGACTTGATTTTGCTCGACATTTTGATGCCAGAAATGGATGGGTATGAAGTTTGCGAGCGGTTAAAAGCCGATAGGTTGACCCGAAACGTCCCCGTTATTTTTATCACCGCCCTCACTGAAGTGATGGATAAGGTGAAAGCCTTTGACGTGGGCGGAGCGGATTATATCACAAAACCGTTTCACGAACAAGAAGTTTTGGCGCGGGTGCGGCATCAATTAAAAATTGAAGGATTGCAGAAGCAATTAGAACGGGAAAATGCAAAGCTGCTCGAAGAGATACGCGATCGCGTCGCCGCCGAAGAAGCCCTGCATTTGAGTGCGGCAAAACTGCGGAATCAAAATCAGATTTTAACCGAACTAGCGCAACTGAAATCCCTACATCGCGGAGATGTAAATGGAGCATTGCAAGAAATTGCCATCACCGCCACCGAACACTTAGGAATCGAGCGAGTCAGCCTCTGGCTTTACGATGAAACCGGCGAGAAAATTGAGTGTCAGCAAGTTTTCGACGCCAGTGGTCAGGTGAATCCCTGCACAGTGGAACTCCAGGTCAAGGATTATCCGGCATATTTTCGCGCCCTAGAAGAAAAACAAATTGTCGCCGCGTCACAGGCAAGAACCGACCCCGAAACTGCCGAACTGGTGGAATTGTATTTAACTCCGTTAGGGATTTATTCGTGCTTAGATGCGCCGATTCGCTTGGGGGGAAAAACCCTGGGGATATTATGCCATGAAGCCGTAGAAACCCGGCACGAGTGGACGGCGGAAGACGAGAATTTTGCCCGATCGCTCGCCAATTTGATTTCAGTGGCGATCGAAACCCGAGAGCGCCTGCGCGCCGAAGCACAACATCGCGCCTCGGAAGAGAAACTCGCGATCGCCTTTCGCGCCACCCCGGATCCGATTTCCATCGTCACCTTAGCCGAAGGGCGCTATATCGAAGTTAACGACAGCTTTTGTCGCGACATCGGCTACGATCGCGAACAGATTATCGGTCGTACCTCAGAAGAACTCAACCTGATAGCAGACCACCATCAGGCGGCGTTAATGGAACGAGAACTGCATCGTAGCGACGGCATCTTGCGCGATTTTGAATTCCACTATCGCACCGCCAGTGGGGAAATCAAAATTGCCCTGCTCTCGGCAGAAATCATCCAGATCGACGATCGCCCCTGCCTTCTAGCAGTCAGCAAAGACATCAGCGATCGCGTCAAAACCCAACTCGCCCTAGAAAAAGAACTGCATCGCAGCAACCTGCTGCGCCAAATCACCGAACAAATCCGCTCTCAATTGGATCCGGAGCAACTATTTGAAACCGCCGCCCTAGAAATCGGACGCGCCTTTCAAGTCAACCGCACTTGGATTGGAATCTATATTACCGAACCCACCCCGAGACTGAAAATGGTAGGGGAATATCTGGTGGGGTATGACTCGATCGCCTCGTTCGACATTCCAGTGGTAGGCAATCCTCACGTAGAGCGCCTGCTCGAAGTGGACCTAGCCATTGCCTCGCCGGATGTCTATGCCGACCCTTTGTTAGTCTCCCAGCAGGAGTTGTGCCAGCAAATCCACCTCAAATCAATGCTCGCCGTAGGTACCTTTTACCAAGGAGAACCCAATGGCAGCATTGGATTGCATCAATGCGACAGCTATCGGGAATGGACCGCCGAAGAAATCGAGTTATTTGAAGCGATCGCCGCCCAACTCGGCATCGCGATCGCCCAAGTGCAAATGCTCGATCGCGAAAAACAAGCCCGCGCCCACCGGGACCGACAAAACCAACTGCTGCAACGGGAAATCACCGAACGTCAGCTCGCCCAAGAAGCCCTCAAGCAAAGCGAACAAAAATATCGCGCCCTGGTCGATTCCTCCGAAGACGTCATCTGGTCCGTGGATCGGCGCGGGTGCTTTACCTTCGTCAACCCCGCCGTGGAAAAAATTTACGGGTTCACTCCCGCTCAAATGCTCGGGAGCAAAATGACAAAATTCATCGCCCCGGAATGTCTCGATCGCGATCGCAAAATGCTGCGAGACCTGCTGGAGAAAGCAGAACCAGTGGTGCAATACGAAACCACCCATCTGAGCAGCACCGGCGAGTCCATCTACTTGCTAGTCAATGCAATTCCCCTGCGCGAGTCCAACGGACGCACCATCTGCGCCACCGGCACCGCCACCAATATCAGCGATCGCATCGCCCTCGAACGGGAACTCGCCCTACGCGAAGCCTTCCTCAACGCCTTTTTCTCCGCCGCCCCCGTGGGCCTGAGCATCGTCAACCGCCAATTGCAGTTCGTGCAAATTAACGAAGCGATGGCACAAATCGACGGCATTCCCGTCGCCGACCACCTGGGAAAAACCATCGGCGAAATCCTTCCGAATGTTGCCCCAACCCTGGAATCCCTCTACAACAGCGTCTTTCAAACCGGACAACCAATTCTCAATCAAGAAATCACTGGCGAAGTCCCTTCGCAACCCGGAGTCGAGCGTCACTGGATCGCCTCCTATTTTCCCGTTCCCGGTGAAGGAGAACTGCCCGCCGCCGTAGGTGCCATCATCCTGGAAATCACCGCGCGCAAACAAGCAGAATTGCAACTGAGCTTGGTTAGCGAACGCCTGCAATATCTGCTGACTTCTAGTCCGGGGGCGATTTATAGTAGCAAAGTGAGTGGGAATTATGGCTCAACCTTTGTCAGCGAAAATATCCGGGAGATTATAGGGTATGAGGCGGGCGAATTTCTCGAAGATGCGAATTTTTGGCGCGATCGCATTCATCCCGAAGACCGCGAACTCGTCTTGGCGGAACTGCAACAACTCTTCGCGAAAGGCCATCATTCCCAAGAATACCGCTTTCTCCATCGCGATGGAACTTATCGCTGGGTATACGATCGCGTCAGACTGGTGCGCGACGCCGCCGGCAACCCCCTGGAATGCGTGGGCTACTGGAGCGATATCAGCGATCGCAAACAAGCCGAAATGGCTTTGCGCGATAGTAAGCGTCGCTATCAAACCCTCGCCGAAGCCTCGCCGGTGGGAATTTTCAATACCGACGTCCAGGGCAACTGTCTCTATGTAAATCAGCGCTGGAGTGCGATCGCCGGCCTGCCTTTAGAAGAAGCCCTCGGATCCGGGTGGAAGAAGACGTTGCATCCGCAGGATCGCGATCGCATCCTCGCAGAATGGTTCGCCGCTACCGCCGCCGGTCGCCCCTTTAAGTCCGAGGCTCGTTTCTTGCACCCCGACGGCAAGATCGTTTGGGCGATCGCCCAGGCTATCCCCGAACGAAGCGAAGACGGGCAACTCAAAGGCTATGTGGGCACAATTACCGATATTAGCGATCGCAAACAAGCCGAAGTGGCATTGCGCGAAAGCGCTAAGCGCGAAAAAGCCATCTCCACGGTCATCCAACGCATGCGCGACACCTTGAACCTCGACCGCATCTTCACCGCCACCACTGAAGAACTGCGCCGGGTGATGGAATGCGATCGGGTGGGCATCTATCGCTTCCATCCCAACTGGAGTGGCGAAATAGTCGCCGAATCTGTCAGTTCCCAATGGACTCCTCTGGTCCAAAACCCCCCAGACCCTATCCTCCATGAAACCCTGGAAAACCCCGATTGCACCGTCGCCACCTGGAAAAAACCTTCCCCCGACCTGCCAGATACCTATCTGCAACAAACCCAAGGCGGCCCGTACAACCAAATCGGCAGTTACCGCGCCGTGGAAGATATCTACAGCGCTAACTTTGATGCTTGCTACATCCAACTCTTAGAACACCTTCAAGCCAGAGCCTACATCATCGTTCCCATCTTCTGCGGTCAAAAACTCTGGGGATTGCTCGCCACTTATCAAAATAGCGGCCCGCGTCAGTGGAAAACCGCTCAAATCAATATCGTCATCCAAATTGGCAACCAACTCGGCGTCGCTTTACAACAAGCCGAATTGCTCGAACGCACTCAACGTCAAGCCGCCGCCTTGGAAAAAGCCGCCGATGCCGCCGATGCCGCTAACCGCGCTAAAAGCGAATTCCTCGCCAATATGAGTCACGAGTTGCGAACGCCGCTCAATGCCATTCTCGGCTTTACTCAAATTATGAGTGGCAATCGCTCTTTGTCTCCAGATTATCAAGAAAATATCCGCATTATCAATCGCGCCGGCGAGCATTTACTCGAACTGATTAATGACATTCTCGAAATGTCTAAAATTGAGGCGGGTCGCACGAGTTTAAATGAAAGCAACTTCGATTTATTTAATCTGCTCGAAACTCTCGAACAAATGCTGCGCCTCAAAGCTCAGTCTAAAGGACTCGCTCTCGTTTTTCACCGCGAACCCGACGTTCCCCAATACCTCAATACTGACGAAAATAAACTCCGTCAAGTCTTGCTCAATCTGTTGGGCAATGCTATTAAATTTACCGAACGCGGTCGCGTCACCCTCCGCACCCGATTGGCCAACTCCCCCCATCAAACCCTGGAAGACTCGAAGCACAACCCTGACCCTCCTTTTGCCCCGGAAACCCTTCACCTGCACTTTGCCGTTGAAGACACCGGCCCGGGGATTGCCCCGGAGGAAATGGATTTGTTATTTGAAGCCTTCGCCCAAACCGAAAGCGGTCGCAAATCCGGCCAAGGTACGGGCCTCGGTTTACCTATCAGTCGCAAATTTGTCGAACTGATGGGCGGACAAATTCGCATTGAGTCTCAACTCGATCGCGGCTCGATTTTTTCGTTTGATATCCACTGTCGTCCCGGTGAAGTTACTCCCACTCAAACTCCCCAACAAAAGCGCAAAATTATCGGCATCGCCCCGGAACAACCAGAGTATCGCATCCTGATCGTCGAAGATGTGAGAGCCAATCGTATGTTAATGGTCAAATTGCTCACCCGGGTCGGTTTTTCCGTGCGCGAAGCCACAAACGGCATTGAGGCGATCGACCTCTGGTCCAGTTGGAAGCCTCATTTAATTTGGATGGATATGCGAATGCCCGAAATGGATGGCTATGAAGCCACTCAACGCATTAAAGCTCAATCCGAATTCCACCCCACGGTTATTATTGCTTTAACCGCTAGCGCCTTTGAGGAAAACAAAAACGCCATTTTAGCCGCCGGCTGTGATGATTATGTTCCCAAACCTTTCCAAAAAGAACTGTTGTTTGAGAAAATGAGTCACTATCTCGGGGTGAAATATCTCTATGAAAAAGACGAAGAACAACCAGAAGACTTAACCCCTCCACCCACTGAAAGCATTTCTCAAGAAAAACTCAAAAGTCTTGTGTCTAAATTGCCTAAAAAATGGGTGACAAATATCCAGACTGCCGCACTTCAATGTTGCGATGATTTGATTCTAGAAATCCTCGCCGAACTTCCACCAGAATACGCCGATTTGGCAGGGGGTATTACAGAATTGGCCAATAATTTCCAATTTGATAAAATCCTTGAACTGACCGAATACAATGAGGAATAAATCATTGGTTTTTGGTCATTGTTCATTGGGGACTGGTCTTTGGGGTTTGGGTGTTCGTCGTTGGGTGCTGATTCCGGATCGATGACCAACATGATCGGCAAAAATATCGATGTTCAAGCGATTTTTGTCAAGTATTTTGGTTAACCGTTCTCACCAGTTTCAGTGGCAACCCTCTTTTCATTACCCCCGGGAAAGGGGAAAGAGCAACCCGATTTTAATATGGGCTAAACGAGAGTATTTCCTTACCCCCCTGGTTCGTTCTGGCTGACTTCTCCCCATCAAAATAACCACAAGGGCAAGCAATCTCTCGGCACCTTTAGAACCCGATTGACGCTCTGAGCGAAATTCCCACCGCCACAAATCGGGTTGACCTGGGATATTTTTGGCTGGTTTGAATAGGGCGCGCCCATCGAATTGGGCTGGCGCGCGATCGCCAAGGCAATGGAGAACAAATCCCAACCGACTCTGTATCGAGCAGTACGAAAACGAACTTCACCATCGGCTAGGCTTAGAACACACAAGAACCGATTGTAATTTCTAATGCCATGCGCCTAGAGCAATTGCAAGCTTTCCTGGCGATCGCCGATACGGGAAGTTTCCAGCAAGCCGCCCGTCGCTGCGGCGTCACCCAATCCACCATCAGCCGACAAATCCAAGCCTTAGAAGCAGAATTGGGTTTGCCATTGTTTCATCGCATGGCGCAGGCAAAACTCACCCTCGCCGGCGAGAATTTTTTCACCCGCGCCCGCAAAATTTGTCAGGAGTGGGAAACGGCAAAATCGGAAATCGCAGATTTGCTCGCCGGCAAGCAACCGGAATTATGCGTGGCGGCAATTCATTCGGTTTGTGCTTATTATTTACCCCCGGTATTGCACCGATTTTGCGGGAAATATCCAGAGGTTCAGTTGCGGGTAACGGCATTGGGAAGCGATCGCGCTTTAAAAGTGCTCAAGGATGGATTGGTAGACTTGGCGATTGTGATGAATAACCGCTTGTTCACTACAACGCCGGATATGGTGGTTGAGGTGCTTTACGAAGAATCTATTCAAGTGCTAATGGCAGCCAATCATCCCTTAGCCGATCGCGATCGCATCCCTTGGACCGAATTAGCCAACCATCCGCAAGTGGTCTTTAAAGATGGCTATGGCATGCAACGAATGGTGCAAGATTTATTTGCCAAAGAAGGCTTGCCTTTGCGGGCAGTTTTGGAGTTAAACACTCCCGATGCCTTTCGCGGGGTGGTCCGACAGGGAAAGACCATCGCCCTATTGCCCCAGTCGGCCCTGGTGGAAGCGCGCCTAGATCCCAGCTTAGCGGTGCGAGAACTGACCCCCCAGCTTCCCTCGGCCCAGGGCGTCAACCTCGGACCTGCAAGCCCTCAAGCCTTGCAAATGTCCCCGACAAACCCTTGGAACCGTCAAGTGGTCATCGCCACCACGAGCGATCGCTTGCAAATTCCTCCCATTGCCCATTTTTGGGAAATCGTGCGCGATATCGTGCCGCAACAATTCTCCGAGTCTATCCGATCCACCCCAGCCATCATTGAGTCTTAACGCTTCCGCTTTTTTTCGCACGATACTCCCAACGCCTAGCTTCGGCCCTACGGCGCAGGCTTGTAATCCCATTACAGGTTAACAATAACACTATGAGAGTGGCGCGAAAAATAAAAAGCGTTACCCCAGGAATAGACTTGACAAACCAGAAAAATTCTGCTATAATGGAACGTTCATGCGAACCACCCGCGCGCCAGCCATTTTCACGGCAGACGGGGATTTTTAAGAAAGATGTAAGAATCCTTGCTTATAATCTGTACAGGAATCTTTGGATGACCGACAAGGTTCTGAAAAATTCCATCATCAACCCAGTCGTTCCAACTCTTGAAACATGCCCCGGATACTCGTCATCGACGATGACCCTGCAATCTCAGAATTAGTCGCAGTCAATCTGGAAATGGCTGGATATGAAGTCAGCCAAGCAGAAGACGGCATTAAAGGGCAGGCATTGGCCTTGCAATTGATGCCCGATTTGATCATGCTAGATTTGATGTTGCCTAGGGTGGATGGATTCACCGTATGCCAACGTCTACGTCGAGATGAGCGTACTGCAGACATTCCCGTATTAATGCTGACCGCCTTGGGTCAAACACAGGATAAAGTCGAAGGCTTCAATGCAGGCGCAGACGATTATCTGACCAAGCCCTTTGAAGTCGAAGAGATGCTAGCAAGGGTGCGAGCCTTGCTGCGGCGCACCGATCGCATTCCGCAAGCAGCCAAACACGCGGAAATTCTCAACTATGGGCCGTTAACCCTGGTTCCAGAGCGGTTTGAAGCCAATTGGTTCCATGAAACGGTCAAACTGACTCATCTCGAGTTCGAGTTATTGCACTGCTTGCTGCAGCGACACGGGCAAACCGTCTCCCCCAGCGAAATCCTGAAAGAAGTCTGGGGTTACGATCCCGACGATGACATCGAAACCATCCGAGTTCACATTAGACATTTGAGAACCAAACTGGAGCCGGATCCGCGACATCCGAAATACATCAAAACCGTGTATGGGGCCGGGTATTGCTTGGAATTGCCCAGCAATCCACCGGAGAATGAAGATGCTTAACCCCCGCCTCGGAAGGATCCATGCCGAAGCCTCAAGACTGAAGCACTCGATCGCCGCACTCGGAGGCAATTCTCAATGTAAGATTGCTCCCCGGGGGGCGATCGCGAGCAACTAACCCCGGATCTACCATCGGTGTCGGCGATCGCTCCTGGCAATCCAGCCAACTCAGAACCACCAGGGAGTGGGGGTGGTGGCAACACCGACACTCCACCAGAAGCCAAGGTCGCCCCCTGTCTTCACTTTGGCAGGAAAACAACTCCTGTCGCTTTAGCCCCAAATTGAATCAAGGGTGGGCATTTCCCACCCTACGAGTGCAATTGATTTTGCATAAGTGCTTCTCTCAATTCCCACCGCAATGGCGCGGCAAACCTCATCAACCAACTCAAAAAACCCGACCTTAAATATCGCGAAACGCTCTAGCAGCGCTAGGACGACGGGGCTGAAGAATTGCCGGATTAAAACTCGCGAACGTTACCTTTTTTTAACCCTTCGGCTTGTGTTTTTCCCCCTAAAAAGAATCAAGCCTGAGAGTGTTTTTTGCGGTAGCGGATAGCGAACAACAAGCCGAGAAGCGAACCGGCGATCGTGGTGGGTTCGGGAACCTGGGAAGCAGGGGGTTTAAGCTGTGCAGGCTGTGCGGGCGCTGCAACGCCTGTAGACGCGATGGGCGATTCCAGGGCACTGAGTTGCCCGAACAGATACGCTTTAGAGGTGCCACCTTCTTGAGAAGTCAGGGACTCCGTAGAAACCAACCCCATGTCTAAAGCCAGGGGCTTGTACTTCTAACCACCTGACCAGCCTA
>NZ_JAJENT010000349.1:0-206 GCF_035615515.1 Phormidium sp. CCY1219 | reverse complement strand
ATCACGCAGGTCGCGGTTTCCCTTGGACTGATTGCACGGATGGCAGGCTAAAGTCAGGTTTGAGACACGATAATTGATAATTGTCAATTGACAATTGTCAATTATCAATCGGCAGGGGTGGGGGGTTTTTTCGACCGCTTTCTTGAGGACAATCGTGAAGGGAAAACGACGATAAATGGCTGCTTTGCGGGCGTTTAACAAACGCC
>NZ_JAJENT010000348.1:0-17529 GCF_035615515.1 Phormidium sp. CCY1219 | reverse complement strand
AGATATCCTTCAAAAGGGTCTCGAACAGGGTCTCGAGCAGGGGAAAAAACAAGAGGCGATCGCGATGATTATGCGTCAGCTAAATCGTCGATTCGGGACACTTGAACCCGAGGTCATAGAACGCATTCGCGAACTATCAACATCTCAGCTAGAAGAGTTGAGTTTGGCGTTATTAGATTTCTCGGAAGTGGGCGATTTAGCGACTTGGTTGCAGTCGTGTTAGAGTAGCATTTATTTCGCAGGCGTCGCATTTCTCTGTGAGGAGTGCGACCCTTGTTTTGCTCGCTTTCAGGGCGCTACTATTGTGGGTGCTGGTTCCAGATACAGGCGCGCCAGATAGTCGCAGAGTTGATAGCTGAAGTCGGGGGAATAGGAACAAAAATGACTCCCTTTGCGACTGCCAGACTGCGGTGATTAGCGTTTTCAACAATCCTTCGATCGCTTCTTTTTCAGTGAGAAAAATTACTTGGGATATTCTAGTACAATTAGAACGGGGCGATCGCAAGAGGCGAGGAAACCGCAATGCCTTGTTCCTACGGGGTGCCTGGAGGAATGAAAAGGCAATATCCGTGCGTCAGAGAAGAAGGCTTGCGATTGCTTTGATTGGCAATTTATGTTAGATTAGTCGCAGGGTGACAATGGTAAAATCCAGACGTCAAATGCACAAATGAATAACCAATTTGATGTATATCTGAACTGGAGAAAAATTCCTCCGATTGGGATGGCTGCGATCGCCAGTTTGTTGGTGGTTTGGTGCGGGGCGATCGCGCAGGGGCAAGGCATCGATTGCCGCAGTTCTTCGTGGGTCAGTGCATATAACGGTCGTCAGATGAATTGCTGTATTTCTAGCCACTATAATAGAATGAGAAGTCAGTGATTGGGGGGAATTTTATGTCTGCAGAACTCACCCAGAAAACGTCAACGGCCATGCAAGGGGGGGGAGGAATGGACTCCCCCAATGCCGCCAACGGATTTAATTTTTGATGATGGAGAACCCTTGGAAAGCAATCGCCATCGCATCGCAATGAATCTGCTCATTGCCTCTGTGCATCAAGCTTTTGCGGGACGGCAAGACTATTTTACTGGGGGCAATATGTTCGTCTATTTTAGTAGCGAACAAGCCTGCAATCGGGATTTTAAAGGACCTGATTTTTTTGTTACCCTTGATGTAGATGGGACGAAGGAACGTCAGGGTTGGGTGGTTTGGGAAGAAGGGGGACGCTATCCCGATGCGATCGTAGAATTAATGTCCCCTTCTACGGTCCGGGAGGATACGGGGCGGAAAAAGGAGATTTACGAACGGGTATTTAGTACCCGGGACTATTTTGTATATGACCCCTTTGCGCCGGATTCCTTGCGGGGATGGCATTTAGGAGGGCAAGGATATGAGGAGCTGAGCAAGAGCGATCGCGGTTGGTTGTGGTGCGAGTCCCTAGGATTATGGTTGGGAACCTGGGAAGGTACGGTGCAACAGGAACAAGCTATCTGGTGGCGGTTTTTCGATCGCGAGGGGAACTTAGTGCTGTTACCAGAGGAGGTAGCTAAACTCGAAGCCCAACGGGCTGAATCAGAGCGCCAACGGGCTGAATCAGAGCGCCAACGGGCTGAATCTGCACGGTTGGAGTTAGACGCGCTGAAGGAACGACTCCGGGCGCGGGGAATCGATCCAGAATCCCTGTAATTGCAGCGATCGCGCCAGTTTAAATTTGAGATAGGGGTGGATTTGCCGCCCCTATATTTATGCATAGTATTATCACAAAACCGATGACAGGGATTTCGAGGCAGTATATTGGCGCGGGAGGTGTGCCGTGAACAGCGATTTCGGGGGGTTGTTAATTAAACGGGCGATTTTGCAACCGTTGAATTTCGCGATCGACGCTCAAGCCAATTTTTAAAGCTTGATTTAACAAGCGCCCATATTCGCTGGCTTCGTCGCTAATTGCCAATCCACGCAAAGTGGCTAAGTTATTTTCAATATTGGCAAACAATTCGTACCGTTTATCGATTAATCCTTTATTTTCCCGCAGGATTCTTTCGGTTCTCAAACTGTTGATTAAACTTTGACGAGTGACGCGGAGGGCTTCGATGACTTCTTCGCGATCGCTAACCCCCACGCCCAGGTTGCCAGCCGCTTCTATTTTATCGATAACATCCACCGACTGCACCACTTCATTATATTTTTGGATTTCATCGAGAAAACTTAAAAACGTCTCGAATTTTTGGGTACTTTTCCACAGATAAAGATTGAGACCCAACATCAAGATTACGGCAATGCCGCCTGTGGCGCTGATAAAGTAAGCGGTGGCTTTCATATCGTAACCGGAAAAGCCGGAATTGCGAATCATCATAATCCCGAATGGCGTGAGTAAAGCAAAGATGAGGCAAAAGATAAAAAACTGGGTGAGGACAAAAGATATCAGTTTTTTACCCTCTTGGAGGAGAGAAGGACGGTAGGCAATGCCAAACCAAATATTGTTGGCATCGACTCCCCCGATCGCCTCTACTTCACTTTCTTTAATCGTTAGTCGCTCTAGATCTGAGTCCATCGCTCGTTTCTCCTCCTGTCATCCCGTATCGATTCAGCAATAAAGTGCGCGCACAAGTCCATCTTCGGCGTCATTCAGATTTAGCTTACTGATAGCCCAGGAGTTTGCCGATTAGTTGCAAGACGTTGAGATAAAAATTACCCTCTAGCTCTCGAAACAGTTGAAAGCTTCCCGGCGATCCGAAAAAGGGTCTGAGGGTCCATGCCATCTGCGTGCCAACAAATGCATACAGCAACAACCAAAATTGTAACAGTTGGGTGCGGGTTTTTTGGCCGGGAATTTCCGGTTCGGCAAGCATCTGCATCCCTTCATAAAAGAACTTAATTCCCAGAAATCCAGTCAGGGATAAGATGGCCACATTCAGCAACAGGAAAAACTCGTAACTCTGGGTGCTGATTAGGAAAAATAGCGTCACTGGGGCAAAGCCAAACAAAATGGCACTCATAATCGCTTCAGCAGTCATCAGCAAAGTCAAATACTGCTTAAACGATCGCTTCGACCCGAAGATAGTGCTAAAAATGTAGAGAGTCGGAAAACAGATCAGCAGAGTCAGCAGGTACAGGGATGGCAATTTAAAAAACGACGAAATTGCCTGCATCCAGCTATGTGAAGAGCCAATAATCAGCCCATAAATTCCAAAAAATACGGCACTAGATATCAGCAATGAGATGATTTTATTATCCAGCTTGATGCCTTTTTTGATGTGTTCCAAAAAAGTGTGCCGATCCTGAAGCAGGCCGATTAAAACTGCAAAGGGATTCATCGCATTATATCCTTATTACCAGGTGATGCTTTTCGGTTTCGATTCGATTCTAGCATCGCTTTTTTAAAGTGTCTCGAAATGTTGCAATTTTGTAACAATTTGGCCAACCGGCGACAGTACAGACTCTCGCGGGGGAGAAATAGGAAAAGCAAGAAACGTTACCGGGATAAGGGTTTCGGGTTAGTTGCCGGGATTTTCAGTCACGATCCTGCCTGGCTTTTTAAAGGTCGAGTTAAGCAACGGAAAAGTTTTGGTTAAGCCGACTTGCCGGAATAGATTAAAATAAAATCAAGTCGATCGCCAATCGGAAAGTCGTATTTAGGAGGACAGACCCCTGACTTTATCAGAATACACGCTGATTCCCGAAGCCCCTGCTGGATTCAAATCCGGATTTATTGGGATTATCGGACGCCCGAATGTGGGCAAGTCCACGTTAATGAACCAATTGGTGGGGCAAAAAGTTGCCATTACCTCTCCCGTGGCGCAGACGACTCGCAACCGACTGCGAGGCATTCTCACCACGCCATCAGCCCAATTTATTTTTGTGGATACGCCGGGCATCCACAAACCGCACCACCAATTAGGGGAAGTGCTGGTGAAAAATGCTCGGTATGCCATCAATGCGGTGGATGTGGTATTGTTTGTGGTAGATGGTGCGGTGCCGGCGGGCAGAGGCGATCGCTTTATCGCCGACCTGCTGGGCAAAACCGACACGCCAGCAATTCTCGCATTAAATAAAATCGACCGGCGATCGCCCGACGCGCCGGACTCACAAAGTCCCGAAGCCATCGATGAGAGCTACCGAGAGATGGCTGCACCGCACAATTGGCCGATCGCGAAATTATCCGCCCTCACGGGGGAAGGGCTAGACAACCTCTTAAAAACCCTCGCCGATCGATTAGAACCCGGTCCGTATTATTATCCCCCAGATTTAATTACCGACCAACCAGAACGGTTTATCATGGGCGAACTAATTCGCGAGCAAATTTTGCATTTAACCCGGGAAGAAGTGCCGCACTCGGTGGCGGTGAGTATCGAACAAGTGGAAGAAGCGCCAGAAATCACCCGCGTATTTGCGAAAATACATGTAGAACGCAAGTCTCAGAAAGGAATTATTATTGGCAAAGGCGGACAAATGCTCAAAGCAATTGGGTCGGCTGCCCGGGAACAAATGCAAAAACTAATTGCTGGAAAAGTCTATCTGGAACTGTTCGTTAAAGTTCAGCCCAAATGGCGACAATCGCGCATTCGGCTGGCAGAATTGGGCTATCGGGAAGAAAAAGAATAGGTGCCCAAATGCGATCGCGCTTCCGGGATAGCGATCGCATTCCAACCTACAGGGCGGAGGGTTCCAGCGCCAAGGTGAGAGAAAACTACAGCGTCCCAGTCACTTTGGGGAGGCGCGTTGTTAGGAAAGCTTAACAAAATCAGGGGAAAATTGACTCAAATCTTTACAATTCGATGGCGGTAAAATAAAATAGAGTATGTCAAAATAATGTCAGCCATTGTCCCGCCCCTGGGTGGGTAGGGAAAATGGCAGATTTTTCGTGCGATCGGGGGGCATCGCGAGACGGGGAGCATCTGCCAGTCGTTTATTGCGATCGCCTGCATGTCAGTCACATTTCATTCCAATTTACTAGCCAAAATTACCCGTCAGGTTTCTCAGGAAACCTTACTGCTTTTCCGTCTCTGGTTTATCTTCAGAAATTCCCCGCCCTTGTGGGCGATTCTCCTGGGAATTTCCGGGATGGCGTTGAGCGAGTCAGCCCTAGGGGCGATAACTCCAGCGCCAGAGGGGCACGATCGCGCGTTTTTCCCGCCAAATCTCACAATTGCCCAGTTGCCCGGGCACCTGGAAGGGGAAGCGGGGGGAAACCTGAGTCAAATCACCCCCCTCTCCGAACTATCCGACGTGCAACCCACCGACTGGGCATTTAGTGCCTTGCAGTCGTTGGTAGAGCGCTACGCTTGTATTTCCGGCTATCCCGATCGCACCTTTCGGGGGAACCGCGCCTTAACCCGGTACGAGTTTGCGGCGGGACTCAATGCCTGTTTGGAACAAATTGTAGCGGCGATCGGGGCCGAGGAAACCCTTCCCCCGGAAGAACTCGAAGCGATCGCGCGCCTGCAAGAGCAATTTGCTGCCGAACTCAGCGCCCTCCAGTCTCGCACCGATGCCTTAGAAGTGCGAACCGCACAACTGGAAGCAACGCAGTTTTCCACCACCACCATGTTCCGGGGAGAAGTGGCGATCGCCTTAGAAAGTGCCTTTGGCGATCGCAAAGCCGACAGCGATCGCCCGTTAGACGAAAACCTCACATTGTCGCAGCGCACCCGTCTCTCCTTCGATACCAGTTTCACCGGCAGCGATCGGTTGAATGTCCGCTTTGAAGCGGCAAATATGGCCAGTTTAGCTGCCGCCACTGGCACCCGGTTTGCCAACCGCAACTATGATGGAAACAGCGACAATGCCGTACTGCTCAATCAGTTGTTGTATAACTTTCCCATTGGCGATCGCGTTATGGCCCAGATCGGCACCACCGGGGATTTTGTCGAAATCTTCGACTTTGCCTCCACTCAGCCTTATGCTGCCGATGCCTTGTCCCTGATTAACACCTACAACCCCTTAATTTATCGCGTGTATGCCACCAACGGCGGACCGCGATTGGGGGCCAAAATCCGCATCAGCGACGCGATCGGTCTGGATACCGGATACTTTACCCCCGGAACTGCAGCCACGCCGTTACCGAATTTGGGATTGTTTAATGGGGCTTATGCGGCAGCAGCACAACTCAATGTAGAGGTCAACAATGCCGTTAATTTATCCTTAAGCTATCTTCATTCTTACCAAGGAGGAAATGATGGCTACGATTTATCTGGATTTACTGGAAGTAACAGCGCCGCCGATCCCTTTTTTAACCGCGCCAACTCTACCAATAATTTCGGCATTCAAGGCAACTGGCGAATCAATTCTCGCTTGAATGTGGGCGGATTTGTGGGATATTCTCATGCTTACACCCAGGCGGGAGAATCTGCCAATGCGGATATCTGGAGTTGGTCTATTAATCTTGCCGCTCCGGATTTAGGAAAAGAAGGCAGTGTGTTTTTAGCGGCTTTTGGAATGCCGCCTAAACTGACAGGAACCAGCGGCAGTAATGTCAAAGAACCAGACCCGGACACGGGGTATGTTTTAGACTTAGAATACCGCTATCCCCTCTCGAATAACATCAATTTAGCATTCGGGAGTTATGCGGCATTTAATCCCAATCATAATGATGAAAATGACCCGATTTATGTCGTGCGTTTTCGTCCCGTGTTTCGGTTTTAGTCAGCTTTTTCCCCCAGTTTCGTAAGTTAGCAATTTGCGAAGGGAGGGTGGGGAAAGGAGCCTCGCACGAGGGGTAGGTGGATTCGGCTTGTGGTTTTGGGTCGCGATCGCCCATGACACCCGCCCCGAAAGAAAATATTCTTTAATCGACAAAAAATCCAGGTCGGTTGTTAAGAAATGTGACGAATTCGAGGGTCTAATTTTACCCACCTTCCCACCCCCTCTCTGGGGGGCACAAAGGCGCAGGGGAAGTCAAGTTGAGGTGAGGTCAACCCCCGAAAATTATTACAAAAATTACAGGATAGCAGCAGTTATGATAAATGTCAAGATATTTTCGGGGATTTTGGCGATTTTGAGGACATCAAAAGCAGCGGCTAAACCCTTGGGAAAAATTTGAGAAGAATGGCGGATTTGTCAATTGCGGAAAAATTGTTTAATCTGCTAAGAATACCATCCGGAAATTTACAAAAATCCTTCGTAGAAAGGATTTACAGACAGAAACGGCAAGCCAAGTAAAGCGCCCCAAAAAGCGCTAGAGCTGGGGTACCGTGGAGTCAATCCGTTGTTGTGAAATCGATAAGGAGAAAAATCGTGACCGAGCCGCGCGTTTTGTGCATGGGAGAAATGTTGTTCGATCGCTTATCCGATCGCCCGGGATTGCCCCTAGAACAGGTGGACTCATGGACCGATTATCCCGGGGGCGCACCGGCAAATGTAGCTTGTGCGTTGGTAAAATTGGGCACCTCGGCGGGATTTATCGGCTGTATCGGAAAAGACGAACCCGGGGAAACCTTGGTGAACCTGTTAGACGAAGTGGGCGTGGATTGCACCGGGGTACAGCGCGACGACAGCGCACCCACGCGGATCGTGTATGTAGTGCGCGATAAAGCCGGCGATCGCAGTTTTGCCGGATTTGGCGATCGCGCGCCCACGGAATTTGCCGACACGCGCCTTAGCGCCGATAAATTGCCGATAGATTTATTCAAAAATGCCGAATATTTGGTGGTGGGCACCCTGGAACTTGCCTATCCCCAGAGTCGTCAAGCCGTCACCAAAGCCATCGAGTTAGCACAGCAGCACAATACCCGTATTTTTCTCGATGTCAACCGCCGAGATATGTTTTGGCTCAACCCCGGTGAAGCCCTCGAACCGATCCGCGAACTCGTCAAAAAAGTAGATTTTCTCAAACTCACTGACGAGGAAGCACAATGGTTATTTAACACCACCGACCCCACCGCGATCGCCACCGAGCTCGGCTCTAAAATTAAAGGCGTTTTAGTCACGGCGGGAGAAAAAGGCTGCTGGTATTGGTTAGCTGGAAATACGGGAGAACGAGCCGCTTTTGATGTTACAGTGGAAGATACCACTGGCGCTGGGGATAGCTTTACGGCGGGCATCCTTCATCAACTTTGCCAACAAGGCATTAACTGCTTGGATGACGCCAAAACCGCTCAATCCATCGTGGAATATGCCACCGCTGTGGGTGCATTAACCGTGATGAAACCCGGGGCGATCGCCGCTCAACCTAAAGCGGAAAACGTCGCCGAATTCTTAAAAGCTTAGGGCAAGATATCTTCGTCGGAGACAGTGCGTCTCCGGCGCAGCCCTAAAGTCCAGAACTCTTCCTTAATTTTTGTATTCAAATAAAACTATCATCAGCAAAAGTGGCAATTACTGAGCCGAGTAAAGACGGGATTAATCGCGTCTTTACGGGTAAGCATAACCTCGGGTAAAGCGTTACCATGCTCTGCCTGTTAACGAGTTAAATTGATGTAAGTATCGGCTATGTATTGGTCAAAATGCTATCATAAAATACCGGGAATATTAGCGGCGATCGGACTGACCCTCGCCGCTTCCGCTTGTGGAAATCTGCAAGCCAATTCTCCCCCTAATCCCGCTGCTGCTGATGAAAGCGAAGCGGTACAAACTGAGCCTCAAAAGCCAGAACGATTTGATGGCGTGTCGATTACCGTGTTGGCGCGCACTCCCCCTACCATCGCCGAACCTTTAGCCAAACATGCGGCGGATTTCGAGCAGCTAACTGGAGCTACGGTGAACATCGTCAATATTCCGTTCGATAAACTTTATCGAGAAATTATGGACGATTTCACCGAGGGAAAAAATGAATATACTGCCATGATTTTCGCCCCGCAATGGTTAGTGGATTATGCCGAAGGGGGATATTTGGAAAACTTAAGCGATCGCGTGGTAGAAGATGCGAGCATTCAATGGGATGATGTGGCTCCTTTCTTTCGCCAATTTAGTGCCACCTATGAAGGGGAAGTTTATACCATTCCCTTAGACGGGGATTTTCAGATGGTGTATTATCGCTCGGATTTGTTAGAATCAGCGGGACTCAATCCGCCGCAAACTTGGGAAGAGTATTTGGCGATCGCGAAACAATTTCACAATCGCGACCTCAACAATGACGGTGAATCCGATTATGGTTCCTGTATTTCTAAAAAACCCGAGAGTCAATCTTATTGGATGTTTTGGTCGATCGCCAGTGCATTCGTGCAAAGCAAAGGCACCAAACAGGGAGCATTTTTCGACCCCAAAACCATGAGTCCGTTAGTGAATAATGAAGCCTTTGCTAAAGCCTTGGAAATTTATCGAGACACCAGCAATTACGGTCCGCCGGATGAATTATATCGGGATGTGGGAGACACGCGATCGCTGTTTATTTCTGGGCGCTGTGCCCTCACTATTGATTGGGGGGATATTGGCACTCTCGCAATTGACCGCGATCGCTCTCGAGTTATCGATAAAGTGGGGGCGGTAATGTTACCCGGTAGCGACAATGTACTCGATCGCGAAACGGGTCAATTAGTCGCTTGCGATAAATTCACTTGTCCTTATGCCATTAAAGGCATCAATCACGCCCCTTATGCAGCATTTGGCGGGTGGTCTGGAGCCATTAATGCAGGCGTGGATACTGACAAAAAATCCGCCGGTTATGCTTTACTTTCCTACATGAGTCAACCGGCTCAATCGAATATCGACGTTACCCGGGGGGAAACCGGAATGAATCCGTATCGCATCTCGCAATTTACCAGCCGAAAAGCATGGCAAAACGCCGGAATGAGCGCGCAAGCTGCGAGTAAATACTTAGGCGCGATCGGAGTCAGTCTCAAGAATCCCAATATGGTGTTAGAATTACGCATCCCTCAAAGCCAACGCTATCAACAAGTGGTACTCGATAGAGTGCTGGTAGATTTTCTGGGTGGTCTGATTACCACGGAAGAAGCAATGGTAGAAATCGAAACGGGATGGGAAGAAATAACCAACGAAATTGGTCGAGAGGCGCAATTAGCCGCCTATCGCGCCAGTCTCGGACTCACCCCTTAACTGTGGAGTAAAGCAACATGAATCAACGGCAAAATAACTCGCCAAAACCGCGATCGCACCGTTGGGGCTTGAGCGTGCAACTGACGGTGGCTTATTCCGTATTAATTAGCATCGCCGCAGGGGCATTATCGGGCAGTCTTTACCTGCAACTGAGAAGCACCCAAAGGCAAGCCATTCGCGAGCGATTGCAAGATATTATCAGCCTCTCTGCCCCGCAAATTGATGTGGACTATCACGCTTTAGTTCTGGCTCCCAAAGACCGAGAAAGTCCGTACTACGATATCAATCAAACCAGGCTAACGGATATTAAAGAAGCCTCGCCGAAAATCAAGCGAATATACACTTTACGCCAGGAAGAAAATGGGCAAATTGTATTCGTACACGACTTGAATTATAATTCAGAACGTACCACCGAAATTGGCGAGCCACTCTCGAATATTACGCCTTTGCTGCGTTCGGGTTTGGAGAACATCACAACGCCGGCGATCGAAACCGAACTACAGGAAAATTCAGCCGGGGAGGTGGTGTTATATGGGTATGCGCCGATCGCCGATTTATTTGGTCGCCTAGAAGGCATCCTCGCCATTGAATTAGATGCCAGTTCTGTGGTAGAAAGCGAAGGGCAAGCAAAAAGTATTGCGATCGGCACGTTTTTACTCACTCTAGTCCTGGCTTGGATCGTGGTATGGCTGTCCACTCAACGCTTAATCGTGCGTCCCATTTTAGGTTTAAATAGCGCCGCAAAACAACTAGCAAACGGGAATTGGGAGCAAACGCTTTCCGTAGAAAGAGGCGATGAATTAGGCGAATTGGCGAAGTCTTTTAACAGTATGGCGCGTCAACTGCGAGAGTCGTTTGAAACGTTAGAAACTCGCGTCAGAGAACGCACTGCAGAACTGGCTGAGTCTAACGAACAGTTGGAACTGGCGAAAGAAAAAGCCGAAGCCGCGAACCAAGCGAAAAGCGCATTTTTGGCCAATATGAGCCACGAGTTGCGCTCTCCGCTCAACGCGATTCTCGGCTTCGCTCAACTGATGAATCGCAGTTCGAGCTTACCGCCGGAACACCGAGAAGATGTGGGGATTATTACCCGCAGTGGGGAACATTTACTGACCCTGATTAATAATGTGTTAGATTTATCTAAAATTGAGGCGGGACGCACGACTTTAAATGAAAGCAATTTTGATTTATATCGGCTGCTTGATGATTTGCGGGAGATGTTCCGATTGAAAGCAGATGAAAAGAAATTGCAATTGCTCTGCGATCGCGCTGAAAACCTGCCGCAATTCATTCGCACGGATCGGGTGAAATTGCGCCAGATTTTAATTAATCTACTCAATAATGCCCTGAAATTTACTGAAGTGGGTGGGGTTTCCCTGCGCGTAGAACTCGGGGACTCGAACCCGAACCAACCCACAGCCGCGCCCAATGATTCCTCCTCAACAGAAGCCACGCCTTGGCGATGGCTGCACTTTGCAATTGAAGATACTGGGCCGGGAATTTCTCCGGAGGATTTAAAAAACTTATTTCAAGCTTTTGTGCAAACCGAAACCGGAAAACAAGCTCACGAAGGCACTGGATTGGGATTGACAATTAGTCGGAAATTTGTTAAGTTAATGGGCGGCGATATGACTGTGAGTTCCGAGGTGGGTTCCGGTACTACATTTGAGTTTGACATTAAAGTGCAGATGGTCGAGGGGAAAGAAGTAGAAAGCGGGAGTCAACCCACTCGCCATGCGATCGCCTTGGAACCGAATCAACCGCGCTATCGAATTTTGGTAGTGGATGATAAAGCGCTTAACCGTCAATTGTTGGTGAAATTATTGACACCGTTGGGATTTGAAGTGCGCGAAGCGAGTAATGGAAATGAAGCGATCGCGGTTTGGGAAGATTGGGAACCGGATTTGATTTGGATGGATATGCGAATGCCCGTGATGGATGGGTATCAAGCCACAGAATATATTAAATCCACCACCAAAGGTCAAGCCACGGCAATTATTGCTTTAACTGCTAGCGTTCTGGAAGAAGAACGGGCCGTAATTTTATCGGCGGGCTGCGATGATTTTATGCGAAAACCCTTCCGAGAAGCGGATATATTTGCAGCGATGAACAAACATATTGGCGTGCGGTATATTTATGACGATGACGCCAGCGGAGATGGGGCGACAAATGCAGGCGGGGAGGAACTGACTGCAGAGGCGATCGCCACCCTTCCCGTGGAGGCGATCGTTAACTTGAAACAAGCAATTTTACAAGGAGACTTGCAGCTCATTGACCAATTAATCGAAGGCATTCGCGCCGAGAATGCGCCCCTCGCCCAGGCGATCGCCGAATGCCTGGATAATTTTGAATACGATCGCCTGTTAAATTTAATTCCCGAACCCGAGGAACAATCTAGCTCATCTCGGTTATAATTCACCTCATCAGTTCTCTGTCTGCGCGGGTTTGTCCCACGGTTGTTCCCCGGAAATCCCGGTGGATAAACCCGCCTCTATCCTCGCGCAAACCGACATCTATACTCTAGCAAACCCCTGGAACCTACCCTGCAAAAATTATGGATTCAGCCCAAAAAACCACCTATAAAGCCGATATTCTCGTGGTAGACGATACGCCAGCCAACCTGCGATTGTTAGTGGGAATTTTAAGCGATCGCGGCTATAAAGTCCGCCCCACGCCCAATGGCAAATTGGCCCTTTCGGCGGTGCAACTTTCCCCCCCCGACTTAGTGCTGCTAGACATCAATATGCCCCAGATGGATGGCTATGAAGTTTGCGAAAAGCTCAAATCAGACCCTACCACCCGGGATATTCCCGTTATTTTTATCAGCGCATTAAGCGATACCCTAGATAAAGTAAAAGCCTTTAGCGTTGGGGGAATCGACTACATCACCAAACCCTTTCAAGTGGAAGAAGTGCTCGCCCGCGTGCAAACCCACCTGGAAAACCGCTTGCTGCAAAAAAGCCTGCAAGCAAAAAATGAAGAATTAAAAAACACCTTGCAACAACTGCAAACCACCCAAAAAGAACTGATTGAATCGGAAAAAATGGCAGCATTAGGGCAGTTAGTAGCAGGAATTGCCCATGAAATCAATACCCCCCTCGGTGCCATTCGTTCCACGGCGGGCAATATGGCAAAATTTTTGCATCAAACCCTGGAACAATTACCCGCACTTTTTCAATCTCTTTCCCCAGAGGAAGGGCAGGATTTTTTAAAATTACTGCAAACCTCAATGGAGGAAAAACCCACCATTACCGCTAAAGAAGAAAGAAAAGCAAAACGCGCTTTAATTCGAGAACTGGAATCCCACGATATAGAAGATGCCGATGTGTTAGCCGATACCTTGGTGGATATGACGATTTATGAGAACATCGAGGAATTTTTACCCTTATTAAAAAGACCCGATAGCGCTCATTTATTAGACATTGCATATAAATTATCCGGATTGCAACGCGGAACCGACACCATCAACACCGCCACAGAAAGAGCCTCGAAAGTGGTGTTTGCTTTAAAAACCTATGCCCGCTACGATTATTCAGGAGAAATGACCTACTCCAATCCGATCGAAGGGATCGAAACCGTGTTAACGCTTTATCAAAATCAATTAAAACATAACGTCGAATTGATTCGCAACTATGCAGAAATTCCGCCGATGTTGTGTTATCCCGACGAACTGAATCAGGTCTGGACGAATCTGGTGCATAATGCCCTGCAAGCGATGGACTATCGCGGCACCTTAACCATTGACGTCAGTCAGCAAGATGCGGACATTCAAGTGAGCATTACCGATAGCGGGAAAGGGATTCCCGAAGCGGTGTTGCCGAAAATATTCAATCCATTTTTTACCACCAAACCCGCCGGAGAGGGCAGCGGCTTGGGTTTGGATATCGTGAAAAAAATTGTGGAAAAGCATTCGGGTAAAATTAACGTAGAAAGTCAACCAGGGCAAACCACATTTACCCTGTCGATTCCGATAAAAACAGCTTGAGGAGTTGGCCAATGTCTAAGCCAGTGATTTTATGTGTGGATGATGAAAAACTTGTTTTGCAGAGTCTGAAAACCCAACTGAAAAGTGCTTTTGGAGATGCTTATTTTTACGAAGTTGCCGAAGATCCGGACGATGCGTTAGAGGTAATTGACGAACTAAACGAGGATGAACTGAGCATTATTTTGATTGTTTCGGATTGGTTGATGCCAGGGATGAAAGGAGATGAGTTTCTGGTTCGCGTCCACCAGAAATTTCCCAACATCGTGAAAATCCTGCTTACCGGGCAAGCGGATGAAAGCGCGATCGCCCGGGCACAACGGGAGGCAAACCTGCATTGCTGTCTGTTCAAACCCTGGTCTGAAGCGGAGTTAGTGGCGGCGATTAAATCCGGTTTGTCACAACCGGGGTAAAACTGCGTAGAATAAAATGAAGAAAATCGGCGATCGGGGTGGGTCTTCTGCCCCGATGGCTTGACTTATGGGGAGAAAAATCGCCATCCGCCCGTTTCTCATCGGCGATTCTCGGGACTGATTTCCCTCTGCCCGATGGATTTCCGGTTCTGAACTAACCGCAAACCAACCACTACCAACCAACCGTGACCAAACAGGTAATTATCTGTGTCGATGATGAAAAAACCGTCCTCACCAGCCTAAAAGCCGAATTAAAAGCGGCCCTGGGCAAAAAATATCTCATCGAATTGGCTGAAGGCGGTGAGGATGCCTTAGAGTTACTCGAAGAATTACTCGAGGATGGATATGAAATCCCCCTGATTATTTCTGACTACTTGATGCCGGATATGAAGGGAGATGAACTCTTACGGCGGGTGCATCTGCTGTCGCCAAAAACCCTCAAGGTGATGCTGACGGGTCAGGCGACGATTGAGGCGGTGGGCAATGCTATAAATTATGCCAAACTTTATCGGTATCTTACCAAACCTTGGCAAGCCGAAGATTTAAAATTAACGGTTTCTGAAGCGATTTATAGCTATTTGCAAGATAAAAAGTTGGCGGAGAAAAATGAAAAGTTGCAGCAAATGAATCGGGAGTTGGAAGAGTTGAATCGGCAACAATCTGCTCTGATTGCCCAACTCCATGCCAATGAAAATCGGTTAATGCAGTTTTTAGAAGCCATGCCTGTGGGGGTGTTTGTGGTGGATACCACCGGCAAACCCTGCTACATCAATCAAAAAGCTAAAGAGTTACTCGGGAAAGGAACCGTCAGCGATGCCCGGGGCGATCGCTTGCGCGAAGTGTATCAAACCTATCTCGCCGGCGGGCAAGAACTTTATCCGAAAGAACGCGACCCCTTATTGCAGGCATTGAACGGCAAAACTATGACCGTTGATGATATGGAAGTTCACCAAGAAGCGCGGGTGGTTCCGATTGAAGTGTGGGGAAGACCAATTTATGATGAAAGCGGCCAAATCGCCTATGCGATCGTGGCTTTTCAAGATATCAGCGATCGCAAAAAATCCGAAACCGAACGCCAACAGTTTATCGAAGAACTTTTTAAGCTAAACTGCGATTTAGAAATTGCCTTAGAAAACGAATTAAAATTAACCGATAACGCCAGCCGATTCGTCCCGAATGAATTTCTCTCCTTCCTGGGCTACGAAAGCATTGCCGAGGTTAAACTCGGCGACGCTGTGGAACAAGAAATGTCGATTTTATTCTCCGACATCCGCAATTTTACCACCCTCTCCGAACGCATGACCCCGGAAGAGAATTTCCGGTTTATCAATAGCTATCTTTCCCGCATGGAACCAGCAATTATCGAAAATAACGGATTTATCGATAAATATATTGGCGATGCCATTATGGCGCTATTTGGAGGCAGTGCCGATGATGCCGTCAAAGCCGCAATTTCTATGCTAAACCGACTGGTTGAATACAATCAACACCGCATGAATTCCGGTTACAGTCCGATTCAAAATGGCATCGGCATCAACACCGGCTCCCTGATGCTGGGAACTGTTGGCGGTTCATACCGCATGGATAGTACCGTGATTAGCGATGCGGTAAATTTAGCCTCTCGGGTGGAAAGTTTGACCAAAAACTATGGGGTTTGCTTGTTAATTACTCACCAAACTTTATCCCGCTTGCAAAATCCCGCCGACTATCATATCCGCACCATAGACACGGTAAAAGTGAAGGGAAAATCAGAATTTATTACCGTCTATGAAGTGTTTGATGCCGATGATTCGCCAGTTCGAGAAGGCAAACTGGCTACTGCCGATTTATTTGAGGAAGCCTTGATGCTTTACAATCAACAGTCTTTCCAAGCCGCCGCGCAACGATTAACCGATTGTCTGCGAATTAATCCACAAGATAGCGTGGCACAAATTTACCTGCAACGCGCTCGAGAACGATTTTGAGAATTCTCTCTCGTTTATCGATAAAACGCCCGTCGGGTTTTTTTGCTATAATAGATGATTATGAATACTGCACAACGCTTACAAACCCTCACCCGCATTCGGAAACTCAGCCGCCTGATGGATACCGCCTTTCGCATCCCAGGCACGCCGTTTCGCATTGGTTTAGACCCGATTATCGGTCTGGTTCCCGGTTTGGGCGATTTAATTGCCACCGCTTTTTCCACTTATATTCTGTTTTTGGCGGCGCGCTTCTCCCTCCCGCGCGAAGCCCTGGGCAAAATGATTTACAATATCGCTTTAGAAGCGGCGATCGGCACAATTCCTCTATTCGGCGACATCTTTGATGCCTTTTACAAGTCGAACATTCGCAATTTGCAAATCTTAGAACAACATCTCGACATTGTGGAGCCAGAAGGAGAGGAAATGCCCTCGGATTCTGCTAATATTGCGGCAGAGAATTCTTGAATTACCAGCCGAATTTGGCGAGAATGTGCTTGGGAATAATGGAGGCTTGAATTTCGCGATCGCTCGGTAAGGTGTACCAATACGCCCAAGCAATTAACACCGCCTGAAAGGGAAGTCTAATGGCTTGAAATATCGGCGAATCTGGCACCCCGGCAATCTGAATGTGATTCACCGCCATGTTAATATTCGCCGGAAATACGGCAATAAATAGGGCAATTAACCCCCACGCTGCTGCTGGCGCAACTGGGGGAACTAATAATCCAATCCCACCGAGAATTTCAAAGAATCCGCTAATATAAACCAGTGCCAGTGGGTGGGGCAGAATACTGGGCACGATTTTGACAAAGGGGGTGGGATGGGCAAAGTGCAACACCCCAACCACCGCGATCGCGATCGCCAGAATCACTCGCAACAGTTCTTTGTTCTTTTGCATCGTAAAATTTAACAC
Source organism: Phormidium sp. CCY1219 (assembly GCF_035615515.1). GTDB lineage: Bacteria > Cyanobacteriota > Cyanobacteriia > Cyanobacteriales > Laspinemataceae > CCY1219. The sequence continues at coordinate 272 of NZ_JAJENT010000348.1, read as the reverse complement.
AACCCTCTACATCTCTCATCAGTTTAAGGCTAATGACAGTCTAATTCCTCTTTCTTTAGGAATAAATTATCCCATTTTTCGATAAGTTTTTTGAAAAACGGTATGTTGAAATAAGCGCGGCGAAACTTGACCGAAAACCCGCCCCGAAAAGTCATCTGCACCGCTTCTCATCAACTCGCAATTGCCTACCAAATCGCCTCTAACTGCAGGATAAATCCCGGTAGCAGGGGGTCTCCCGACACCGTGGCAGGATTATCCAGCACTTCTACTTC
>NZ_JAJENT010000347.1:0-20127 GCF_035615515.1 Phormidium sp. CCY1219 | reverse complement strand
GGCTAAAGCCGCACGTTCGTTTTTCCTCCCCCGGCTAAAGCACGGGGGTTTCCAAACGTATCGGAGGTTATCATGATTTCCGAGTCATCAGGCTGTGCAAAAATTGCTGGTGAGCTGGCCGCGCTGATGCACCAAAAAGCAACTGGGGAATGGTCGATCGCGCTCTCGCAATCTGCCAGCCCTTCACAGGCTCAGAGGCGATCGCATCCCCCAAAAGGCGATCGCTTACCCCCCCGTGACAGCGCCATCGCTCCACCGACATCTTCGCACAACCGAGACCGTGGCAATTCCCAAACCCAAACTTCTTTGCTCAACCAGCAGCACTGGCGTTTTTATTTCGATGGCGGACGCTTTCTGTACGCCATTGACAGCACTCACCGCGTCCGTCGCTGGTCCCGCGCCATGCACCAACACTGCCCGGATTTTGCGATCGACCCGAAGTCGATCCGCGATGGCGAACCTTGGGAATATCAACTGCTACAAACCGCGATCGCAGACCGTATCCTCAGCGTCCCCACCGCTAAAGCTATCCTCTCCTCCATCGGTTTGGAGGTGTTGTTCCAGATCGCTAACGCTCCTCAGGTGACGACGCAGTGGAATTCTCAGCTCTCTGGCTTTGATATGCCGCCTCATCTTGCTTTGTCTTGTGCAGATGTCCGAGCGATCCTCCAAAAAGCCCAACATCTTTGGCAACAATGGCAAAAAATGGGGTTGAGCTACATTGACCCCGATCTCGCACCGGTTCTGAGCGATCCGCCTCGCTTGCAAAAACAAGTGAGTTCGGCATCGTTTTTGACCCTTAATAACTTGTTTAATGGCGAAAATACCCTTTGGGATTTGGCGATCGAGCGCAAGCAATCTGTCATCAGCGTTACCCGGACTTTACATCATTTCGTCGAACAAGGTAAAATCAAACTCGAGAAAGTGCCGGATTTACCCTCTGCGATCGAACAGTGGCGAATGATTCGTGCCGCCGTAACTCCCGCTAAGCCCTTAATCGCTTGCATCGATGATAGTCCTGCGATCGCTAAAGCCCTAGAGCAAATCCTTCGACCGGCTGGATACGAGGCGATCGCCATCCATGACCCGATGCAGGGGGTGGCTATCCTGGCTGAAAAAAAACCGGATTTAATCTTCCTGGATTTGGTGATGCCCCACACCAATGGCTACAACCTCTGCACCTTTTTGCGTCAAAGCAGTTTATTCAGCAATACGCCGATTATTATCCTCACCAGTCACGATGGCATTATTGACCGCACGCGCGCTAAATTAATCGGTGCGTCTGATTTTCTCAGCAAGCCCCCCCACCCCGAAAAAGTCTTGCAAATTGTGGAAAAATATTTAAACACCAGTTCAACAAAAAACAGTTTCTCTCTTCCAGAATATCCGGCAATGGCGTAAAAAAAACAAGTGTAAAAAAATGGCAAATCCCGTAAAATCCGGCGGACGAGTATTAAAAAAAGCGTTAAGAATAATTTATAAAAACATCTGAATTTAATAAAATTCATGGTTTGGGATGTTTGCAGACGGTTGATAGAAGCACTTCTCAAAATAAAGCCGATTGAGGTAGAAGCGATCGCACAGGATCGGTACTCTGGAAAGAGTGCTGGAGATGAGTCATGTTAAAATAACAATACAGTGCTAAGGGTTGCAACAAGGGGGCGTTGCTGATAAGCTGCATGTGAGCGCCAATTCCTCTAAACCGGGAATCGGTAGTGCCTATCGCTTTAGCGAAAAGCGCGATCGCCGCAGCAAACCTTTCCCTGCATAAGGCTTGGCATCAGGTAGAAAGTGCTAACGTGGCAAAACAACCAAAACCCCATAATCCCCGGAATAGGGATGAGGACAACCTGCACCGAAATGGGCTTCAGGGAAGGAATTGAGCGAAAAAAATGTATAGCCTGCCACATTTCTCGGCAATTGAAGCCCAGGGCGTTGCATTACGCCGATGGTGAAGCCAACTTCATCATCCCAGAGAGGGCGAACAAAACGATCGCTCTCGGGAAATAAAGTCGGTATTGATTCCCTCAATTGCACGAAAGCCTGTATTTCCGAGTTCCTTATGGTACCCTTAAGCGTATGCATCCGCGATCGCGGTGGAGTGGACTGGCGAAGATCCAGGGATGCCTCCAACCTCTGAGGGTGGGCAGATTCGAGGGAAAACCCTATTGGGAAAACTCCCCCGATCCAATCGCTGAGTTGAAAAGAAAAAAAGTTACTACATGCCAAGGTTTTTCCGAATGAGTGACGTTATAATAATAGAACGTTTTGCCCAATTGATTTCAAACTACACCGGTTTGCGAATTCGAGCGCAAGATCGCGAGGCATTTGGCAAAAAACTGTGGAGTAGAATTAACGCCCTCAAATTATCCTCTCTCGAACAATATTATCAGCTACTCGAAAAGGAACTCGCGCAGGGCGATACTTCATGGGCGATCGCGGGGCGGGGAGAATGGAAAGAACTCCTCATGCTATTAACCGTCGGCGAGAGTTATTTCTTTCGAGACAAAGGTCAATTTTGGCTGTTAAAACATATCATTTTACCCGAAGCGATCGCCCATCAACGGCAAATTTGGTATGCCCAAGGCACCTCCAAACCCTCCCTGCGTCTGTGGAGTGCCGGGTGTTCCACCGGAGAAGAACCCTATTCCCTCGCGATTTTGCTCACCGAACTGATTCCCGACTGGGAAAAGTGGGATCTATTGATATTAGGAACCGATATCAATCCCGAGGCGATCGCCAAAGCCAAGCAAGGGAGTTATAATTCTTGGTCTTTTCGGTTAGTCGAACCGGAAGAAATGCCCAAGTATTTTCATCGGCGCAACAACGAATGGGTTATCCGTGAAAAATTTCGGAAATTAGTCACCTTTCAACCGGGAAATTTAGTCAGCGATCGCTTTCCCGACCCCACCAAGAATATTGCCAACATGAATTTAATTATTTGTCGCAATGTTTTTGTATATTTTGACCCGCCGGCGATCGCCACCACATTAGAAAAATTTTATCAAACCCTCAGACCTGGTGGCTATTTAATCAGCGCTCATGCAGAACTGCACGGGCAAAACTTAGGAAAATTCCGCGCCAAAGTCTTTCCCCAGTCGGTGGTTTATCAGCGCGGTGCCAATTCCTCTTTGAATCTGACGAATTCCTCACCTCAGTTGCTGAGCATTCCCAAACCAGTACCGACAAAGCGAACCCACGCCGTACCCCCGCCATTCCAGAGTTCCAATCGGCAAACCACCCGGAACACCCCCCAGGGTCTTTATTCCTCCCCATCCTTATCCACGGAGGAAAAACAACATCAGTCAAGCTTACTTAAAACCCTGTTTGGCGAAGCCCAAACCCTATTTCGCAACGATCGCGTCCAAGTTGCACTACAAAAAGCCCAGCAAGTGGTTCGCCTACAACCGCGCCACTTTGGTGCCAATTCCCTAATCGCCGAAATATATGCTAATCTGGGAGACTATCAACAAGCCGAACACTACTGCAAACAAGCCATTGCCATCGATTCACTTTCCGTAGAACCCTATTATCTGATGGCTCGCATTGCTGAAGAAAAAGGAGATGTAGAAAAAGCAAAATATTGGCTAAAACGAATTATTTATCTCCTGCCTTTGTCCATTACAGCATACTTAGAGTTAGCCGCAATCTATCAAGCAGGCAAAGACATGAAAAGAGCGAATAAAATGCGAAAAGCTGCTCTAGAAATCCTCCAAGAACTGCCGGCAGAATACTCTATCGATAGACCCGAAACTGTGACTGCCGGTGAATTGCGGCGTTACGTACAAAACATGCTCGAGGATCGTCATCCATAAGCTCCCCTAATCGTACCCGAACGATGGAACAACAAACTTATCTTATTTTTAGCTCAAACGGCGCACGTTATGGAGTGGAGACCCGTTACGTGCAGGAAATTTTCTTCCTTCCCTTATTAAAAGCGATCGAGGAAGCCCCCCCGGATATTGTAGGCGTTCTCAATCTGCGAGGAGAAATTTTACCGGTCATGGATCTCAATTTGCGCTTCGGACACCGATCGCAAAACTACAAAATAACCGATAGCATCATCGTCTTAGAATGGAAAGGCGTTCAAATGGGCTTACTCGTCAACCAAGTGCATGAAGTTCAACAGATCGGTTCTGAAGAGATCGCCAAGGATCTAAACTACGGACGCCAGATGGATGCCTCTTCCCATCGTTTCATTTGCGGCATGGCGAAGATAATGGGAGATTTAGTCATGCTTCTCAACCCCGCGCCACTTATCGAACATTCGGAAACTTCGGAAAATGTAGAACCCAGCCTTTCCCAACACTCTCCATCCAGTCAAGAAAACAGCACAATCGAAACTCCCCAATTAAATTTTATTGAAGGAAAAGAGCGCTCCTGGCGGTGGGACGTTTCCGCCGAAGACATGGCGATTTTTCAACAGCGAGCGCAAAATTTAATGCAACCCACCGACACTCAAGATTTTACCGGGTTGATGCCGATCGCTGTGGTGGGTTTAAACGGAGAATATTTTGGAATCGACCTAAATATCGTCCGGGAATTTACTGATATTCGCCAAATTACTCCGATACCTTGCTGTCCGGATCGTATCCTCGGAAATATGAATCTCCGAGGTGAAATCATTACCTTACTCGATATTCGCGCTGTTTTAAACATGCCGATGAGTTCGATTTCAGAAGGCTCAAAGGCAATGGTCGTTCATCTAGATGACCTGATAGCCGGAATTACCATTGAAGAAGTCTGCGATGTCATGTACCTACATCCATCGGAACTGACGCCGGTTCCCGCCGCGGTACATTCTGCGAATGATGAATACCTGCGCGGAACCGCTCCTTATCGCGAAAAAATGATGAGTTTGCTCGATTTACCGAAAATTTTGACTCGAGGCGAATTGGAGGTCAATGAAGACCCTGGCTCCTAAGCCGACGCCGGAAAGAAAACGGATAAAAAACCCAAAATGAATTTTAACGGTGAAGAAGGCATTTCCCCAAAATTCGCGTAACCGAGCCAGGAGAAAGCTTGCAGAAAACGCCGATTATTTTATTTCTTCAATTGAAACTATTACCCGGCATCCGGGTGGCTAAAAAAGTTCCCGTTTTCTCTTTATTTTTCCACGGTTAAAGACCCCCCTAGGGAGGATGCGGGATGGATGGGCGATCGCAAATCATCCACAACCGAACCGAGGAAAACCGAGAGTATTTCTCGATACCCACCCTCGGGGAATTTTTACGGAAAATTGGGGGATTTGGATTCTGGATTCTTCGGTCTCAGTAATGAATGATGAGCCAGATGTGATGTTTTTTGCCCCCCTAACTCATGTTAAAGCACCCGATAAAACTCAGAAGCCGGATATTTTTGGGATATTCAGTGCTCCTGTTTCTCTGCTTGGGTTTTGCAACGATTGTCTCCCACCATACTGAAATCGTGGATAGCAAGGTAGCAACTTATGCCGAGATGCAAAAAGTCCTGACCGTCTCCCACCGCATCCAGGATGGGATTTCTCAGATGCAGCACTATAGCGCCACCTTTCTGCTCAAACCCGACGCGGATGTATCCCTCGCCTACGAACGAGGAGCGCAGTTATTTGCTCAATCGGCTGATTTTCTCGAAGGTGGCGTGGAAGACCCGGAACAATTAAAACGCTTGGAGAATATTCGACAGTTAGTTACCGAAATCGATACGCTTAATCGCTATTTAATTCGGTTGAGGAAAGCCAATAAAACCGAGCAAGCAATTCGTGCATTTGGTGCGGCACCCAGCCAAGACCTCACTCGGAAATTGACTCGAGTATTGGAGGATTTTATCGCGGGACAACATCAACTGCAGGCGGCTACCGAGCAGGAAACGAAAGCCGCTGTTTTATCGTTGAATAATGGGTTGTGGGTGGCGAGCTTGGGGTTAACCACTCTGGCGATCGCCCTAGGACTGTGGTTGGCGCAGCAAATTTCCGGGACACTCATTGATGTGGGTACTCGGCTTAAATCTTCTGCGAAAGATATTACCCACGATATCTATTTGAAGCAAACTGCAATGAAGCAACAGGTGGCGGTATTGCGGGAAACCACCGCTTTGGCGGAACATCTCCGGGTTTCTTCTCAAAACTATGCGAAGCAAACCGAAGCGAGTACCCAGCAAATCGAAGAAATTGGCGGGAAAATTCAGCAGTTAAGCGAGCAAATGGCTCAGGTTTACGAACTGGCGCATCAGGTGAGTTCTTTGGCGTCTCAAACCAATTTGTTGGCGCTCAATGCAGGGGTGGAGGCACAAAGACCAAGTTGGCCCTGTCATTGTTTTGATGTGATGGCAATGAAAATGCGACAATTGGCCAGTGAAAGCCAAAAATCAGCCGATCGCTTGAATGCTTTAGTGAACAGTCTCGAAACGGGATTGCATTCCTCAGTGAGTGACACCGAACAGGGCACTAAAATATACGAACCCCTCTCTCGGGCAATCCAGCGCATGAATGCAAATGCTCGCGAAATTTACCAGCACAGCAAGCAGCAGGCGATCGCGGTTCAAGAACTATTCGAGCAAATCGACGAAAGTTATCACCATGCGGCAAAAACGGCTACTGGCATGAGTGACACAAAAATTCACCTTAAAAAACTTAACATGGCCACGAGCCATCTGCAAGATATGCTTTAAATGGATAAGTGGGGCTACCGCCTCATAGGCACCCTCAGTTATTTGTTCTCGCTCATCGATCCTCGCTTATCGGTCTTCGCTCATCGATTTTCGGTCATTAGTTTTCTTGTAGAGAGGCGATTCATCCCGTCTCCAGGTTGGCACAATAAGAATCACTATTGCTTAACATTTGCGGTTGAAAATACAGGAGCATTGCCCAGGTTGTTTTTCTTTCACAAAATGCTTGGGGATTCTCAAGTCAATGCAGATCGCAGGTTCTTTTTCTGTGGTGTGGAGCGATCGCGCGCCAAACTCCGCCTAACCGGGCGATCCCTCTACACCCTTACACTGTTTCCTCGCCGCGATCGCCACTGTTGTGGTACAATGCTCCATTAAATTACTTGGAGAGAAAATAGCCCTGATGCGATCGCATGTGCCCCTGCAATTTAGCCGGTTCGGGGTTGCCCCTTCCGGTGTGGGTTTCCTACGCCGCAAAGGTCACTTCACTTGGCGTGGGTTTCCCTTCACCCCCTCTTGAAGGCGATCGCTCTCATCAGTTACCAATCCCCAATTCAATACAGTTGCCCGAGCCTCACGATCGCGAAAGATATAAAACTTAAAGAAAATTAAGCTTCGTTTAAAAATTTTCAGAAAAATTTATGAGAAAATTAAGAAATGTAGAGGGTCTGCACCGGACAAGATAGCGATCGCACCCCCACAAGACGGGGCAAGGGTTGAGCGCGCGAAAGTCTTCAATCATCTGTGCCTCAACCGATGTCGGCGCAAATTTGACCCGCCGCCAAACGCCACTTAAATTGCAGTGGTGGAAGCCCATCCCTAGATTAAAATTCTGTAGGATGTAATACAATTTCATTGACAAACATAAAAGTTTAACCCACTGGGGATCTAACCAAAAGCCGGACAAATTATTTCAGCAGAAGCCAGGGCATCTATAATGGAATTAGCGGAGAAAAACACCCCAGCAATGGTAGCCCAAGCCATCCCATGTTAACCCTGTAGATACAAAAAATGGAATCCAACTGATGGGGACAGGTGAGGGAGGCACTGTAGTGTTTGAAGGGTGAAATATTCCCCGGCAATCATCCGTGGGGAATGGCCGAGCTGTGGGAAGCTTCTGCTACTCAATATGTTAAAATGGTATGTTTTAGAGCGGGCATCGAAAAAAGCCACTTGATTCACATGAATTAATCAGCGAGCATCATTGCAAGAGGACGGCAGAATGTTTAAGGGTTTAAAATTGCGATCGCGGATTTTATTGGGATATTCCATTCCCCTATTATTCTCGATTGTGGCAGCCAGTGTAGTCTATGGGACGGTCAAACAAGTCAAACAACAGGTTTTCACCGCAGAAATTGGCAAACAACTGGTGAGGAGTTCCGATCGCATTGCCTGGAGTATTGCTGCAATTCACCGAGGCGGGAGGGGCTATCTGCTCGACCCGGAACCCGCAATTTTAAAGAACATCGATGAAGCCATTGCGACTTATAATGACTCCATGCTTTATTTGCAAGAACATGTGAAGAACGAGGAGCAGAAACGTCGGCTAAATGAGATTGTGCGATTGGCAGAAGACTCGATTGAGTTTAATCGCAGTTTTGTGAACTTAGTGCGACAAAACCAAAGAGAAAAAGCATTGGAAATCTATTCTTCAGCCGAGCGTCAGCGGGTAACGAGCAATATTGAAGAAAAGCTGGCGGAATTTAATGCTGTAGAAGGCCAACTTCTGGACGAAAAAAACGATCGAGTCGAAAATATGCTGGAATTTTTGACTCAAGTTGTGCTTCTGAGTACGGCAACTTCCGTGGTTGTAGCGCTGATTTTGGGCTGGGCGATCGCCACGCGCATTACGGAAACCATTAACGACACCGCCGCTACTATTGCCTCTTCTTCCACAGAAATTGCCGCGACCAGCGAACAGCAAGAACGCATGGCCAACCAACAAGCCAGTGCAGTTCACCAAACCACCACTACGATGGACGAATTGGCCGCTTCTTCCGAACAATCTGCCGACACTGCCGAGTCTACCCGGGAACAAGTGGAGCAAATTGCCACTCAAATTCAACATTTAACCGAACAGGTTAATCAAATCAATAAAATTGCCAATTTAGTCAGCGAAATTGCCAATCAAACCAACATGCTGGCACTGAATGCCGCCGTAGAAGCGGTGCGCGCGGGAGAACATGGCAAAGGGTTTGGCGTGGTTGCCTCGGAAATCCGCAAACTGGCCGATCGCAGCAAGCAATCCGCCGAAAAAATTACCGGATTAGTGGTGGATATTCAAAATGCCACCAATTCTGCCGTGGTGGTGATGAAAGATGGCACGCGCAGCGTGGAAAGTATTGTCGCCGTTATCAACAATATTTCGGTGAACGCGCAACAAATTTCTTTGAGTGCCAAACAACAAGCTGTGGCAATTCAGCAAGTGGTGGAGGCGATGAACAATCTTAATCAATCGGCACAAGAAAATGCCAGCGGCATCGCGCAAACTAAAATTGGGATTCAGCAGCTCAATCAGGCAGCAATCAGGCTCAAAGAAGAAGTTTAATACTCTGGCAGCGATCGAGATTAGGGCCGATCGCCCGCTCATGCCGCCGTCACGACTTCCCGAAGCGATCGTGTCTCCGAGATGCAGTGGGGCGATCGGCCTGCTGCTTTAAATTTTTTTTGCATAAAAACCACCTCAGGATTCTACAACCGGAAATCCCACCACTTAAATCTTAAAAAAACCTGTCAAAACTCGCGAGCCATCTCCCGCTTGACTATACTCGAAAATAGCTAGGGTGGTAAAGCCGTTTGCCCTTGGCATTAGCGGCCAATTCTTGGAACCCTCTAAAATAGTTTCACTCCTTCAGACTCCAGGTCAGTTCATCCGCCTTGAAGGTGTAATTCTTCAATTTTTATTAAGCTTTTCCATTTTATAAAATCTTAATTTTTTCCTTAAACCGGACTTAACCTCAAACCCTGCAAAATTTAGGAAACTATTACTGAGGTATCCGGGGTAATTTGCAACCAATTGCCCTCTGATTTAACGTACTCATGCAAACAAACCGGATGGATTTATCCTCCGTCGCCCGTCCAGACGAACCCGCAGCAATTCAGGAGCTATTCTATATGTTCGGTCAATTTAAACTCAGAGGTCGAATCGTCGCCTGTACGATCGCCCCACTGGCGATCTGTGGTCTTCTTGCAGGACTCCTCTCTGAGAAGGTTAGCAAAGTTGAAGAACTTCACGCCGAAATTAATCACTCTCGAGAGATAGTCAATCACTTAGGAGAAGCTACCCTTCATGCCATTCGCATGGAGCGGTCAATGCGGGGGTATTTGGTCAATCAAAAAGAACGTCATCGTCAGGGATTTGACATCGGACTCAACTCCTATCACACCCAGGTTCGTCGGTTAGAACCGCAAATCGAAACCCTCGAAGATGCCCAACAAAAAAAGCGGTTCCAAAACTATATAGAACTGGGAAAAGAACTGGAAAATCAACAGCGGGAAATGCTAGAGTTTGCCTCCACCGATCGCCGAGAACAAGCGGTGAGAATTTTTTCCACCGATCGCAGTAGCGAACTTATCCGAGAAATGCAAAAATTGCACCACGATTTTGTCGCGCAAGAGCGGAAAATATTGGCGGCAAAACAAGCGAAAACCAATGCAGAGTTGGATTTAGCAAAAGCGATTTCCATCTGGGGAACCGCCATTGGCAGCCTTGTCATTTTATTAATTGCACTACAAATTGCCGCTAGCATTCGAGACCAAATTTATCGCACCCTCACCGAATTAACTAGCTCCTCTACAGAAATTGCCGCCAGCTTCAAACATCGAGAAAGCGCCGCCATGCAGCAGGTTAGTTCCGTGAATCAAACCACCACCTCAATGGAGCAGTTAAGCGCCTCCTCAAAAGCTACAGCAGCACAAGCTGAATCTGCGGCTCAAAATGCGCGCTTCGTGTTAAATCTGGTGGATTGCAACGCCAAAAATTCCCGGGCAAACTCGAGGGTTGGCTTCCTTCAGTTGTCCGCTTCAGAAACAAATTTTGCTCCTGAGGAGCGCCCCGCCAGCAATGAGTTTTCTCTTCCGGCACAGAGGATGGATTCTTCCCTAGAGTTTGACCGGAAAAAACTAGGGAATGGTAAGGAAACCCCTGGGGATTTTAACTCTCTCTCTTCCGAGAGTTTTTTTACCGAAAAAACCCTCAAACAAAGCGTACAACAAATCAGCGATCGCATTCAAGGATTCAGGCAGCAAGTGCGTCAAATTGAGACCATTGCCACCCTGGTCAGCAATATTGCCAATCAAACCAATATTCTCGCCCTCAATGCCTCAGTGGAAGCCGTGCGTGCGGGTGATGCGGGAAAAGGATTTGGTGTGGTTGCTAGCGAAATTCGCAAACTCGCCGACGAAGTGCGTCAGTGTGCCGAACAGATTAATACCCTAGTTAAAGAGATTGAAACCGCCACCCAGGATACCGTCAGCGTCACCCACAACGGAACCCAAACCCTGGATATCGTCATTCGCTCTATGAATGAAATTGTGGGAAACATTCAACAAATTTCCCGCAATTCTGGCGAGCAAGCAGTCGCGATCGAACAGGTCTTCGATGCCATGAATGCCCTCAATCAAATTGCCAGGGAAACTGCCAATGGGATTACCCAAGCCAAAGTCGGTACCGATAGCCTCAACCAAACCGCGATCGCTCTCAAAAACATGGTGTGATTCTTTGGGAAAAAATAATGTCAATGGTCAATGGTCAATGGTCAAATGACAAACCACAAAGGACCAATGACCAATGACAAATGACCAAGGAGAAATGACCAAGGACCAAGGAGAAATGACCAAGGACTAAGGACAAATGACCAAGTACCAAGGACAAATGACCAAGGAGAAACTACCTTTGTCATTGGTTGTTCGGTTTAAGTTTGTAGGGTGGGCAGGCACGAGAATAGATGCGCGATCGGCACCTCTGAAAGTGGCTCTGTCCACCCTACCATCTGCTTGTCAGTAAATCGATGATTGCGGGAGCGTTTGATGGAAAAAATACCCGATCTTATTTAATCTAAGTTCAAAAAAGAGGAAGTCAATGATGTTTTGCCGAAAACTTTGCACCGCCTTATTCCTGTTATTGCCGCTGGTGGTTGCTTGTGAAAGCCAGAACAGGCAATCCATTGCCTTAGCCAGTGAACCAGTGGTTTTAGGCTTAATTCCTGCGGAACAAATCCACAAAATGGAACAGCGATTCGAGCCTATGCGTGCTTACCTAGAGCAGAAACTCGGACGCCGGGTAGAATTCTTTACGGCTACCAGCTACGGGGGAATCATTGAAGGGATGAAACAAGATAAAGTGGATCTGGCATTTTTTGGGCCGCTTTCCTATGTATTGGCGGAAGAAGAAGCGGGAGCAGAAGCCTTTGCCGTGGGGGTAAGATACAATGGGAAATCTACTTATCATAGTATTTTTGTGGCTCCTAGGGATTCGAGCATTAAATCCTTAGAAGATTTGCAAGGGAAATCCGTGGCTTTTGTGGATCCGGCATCCACCTCCGGTGCATTAATGCCTACCTATGCTATCAAAAAAGCCACCGGGATGATGCCGAAAGAATTTTTTGGAGAACTCACCTATGCCGGGAGTCACGATCGAGCGGAAATTGCGGTGAAATACGGCACGGTGGATGCCGCCGCCGACAGCGATATTTCTTACGACAAAATGCTCGAAAAAGGATTTATCACCAAACAAACCAATCTAATTTTGTGGCGATCGGATCCGCTGCCCGGGTCTCCCCTGACCTATCGCGAGGATTTAGACCCAAGGCTAAAAGCGCAACTGAGAGAGATTATTCTCAACGCTCACCAAGAGATTGAGGTGACTGGATTTGGGGAATTAATTCGCTATGAAGCCACCGAGCCGGCGAATTATCAAGTGATTCGGGATATGATAAAAGAATTGGGAATTGAGCGAGAAGAAATGTTAAAGTAAGGGAAATTGAAGGACTCATCCGGGTTGCCGGATGGATCGACCCTATTCAGCCTTATCTCAATCCCTGCTGTATCGAGTAATGAATAAACGATTCGCGCTTACACTTCTGTCTTCAATGAGAAAAATCCGTTTATGTGGACTCCAGTGAAACTTCGACCGAAAATGCTACTTGGCTATACGGTCCCGATCGCCGCTTATTTAATAGTGGCGGGGATTCCGATCGCCTCTACGGTTCGGCAAGCGCTCGACACTTTTCAAGAAGTCGAACGGGTACAAAACGTCATTTTGAATATCAATCAAATGTCGCGGGGTGCCCAGGGGATGGAAACAAGCAGTCGGGGGTATCTCGCCGATGCCGATCCAGCCTTTATCGAAGAATACCATCGGGCATTAGAGTTATTCCACGAAGCCTCTGAATCCATCGAACCGCTGATTATCGTTTCCGAACAACAAGAACGGTTAGAAAAATTGCGGGAAATTAAAGTTAGCTCCGATGCATTTATTACGAAAATAATCCGCTTAGTGAACGAGGGCAAACAAGCGGAAGCGGTAGAATTGTTCGAGACGGGGATCGGCATCGAACTGGGGAATGAATTTGAAAAAATTTATCAAGAATTCAGCCGCACGGAAAAGCAGCTTTTAGCGGCGAGAACCAGCCAAGCAAGGGCCGCATTGCGATCGCTGATTGGGGTGTTGTTGTTGGCGTCATTGCTTCTCGTCTCTTTAGCCATTGGCGCAGCATTGTGGATTTCATCCGGTGTAGCGCGAACCATTACCCTGGAAGCGGAGGCGATCGCGCACTCGGCCACAGAAATTGCGGTTACAATGGAACAGCAGGAGCGAGTCGTCACCCAGCAGGCATCAGCGGTGAATCAAACCACCGCCACCATAGATGGATTAAATGCGGCGGCGCATCAAGCCGCCGATCGCGCCGACAGTGCGGCGAAAAACGCCCGGGAAGCCCTCAATCTCACCGAGAGTGGCACCGCAGCAGTGGGAGAAACCCTGCAAGGAATGGCAACTCTCCACGAAAAAGTTGCGGCGATCGCCGAACAAACTCAGCACCTAAGCCAACACACCGGACAAATCAGCAGCATCGCGCGGTTGGTCACCGATTTGGCCACCCAAACCAACATGCTAGCCCTCAACGCCGCCGTGGAAGCGGTACGCGCCGGGGAACATGGCAAAGGCTTTGGGGTCGTCGCTACCGAAATTCGCAAACTCGCCGACCAAAGCAAACGATCCGCCGAACGCATCGATATCCTAGTCGCCGATATCCAACGGGCGATTCATACCACGGTAAAAGCCACTCGCGAGGGTTCCCAAACCGTGGAACGAGGCGTCCAAATCGCCCAACAAACCGCCGATGCTTTGAGTGGGGTTGAAAATGCGATCGATGAAGTTTCCCTAAACACAGAACAAATCTCCCTCGGCGCACAAGAACAAGCCAACGATCTGCAACAAATTTTAGCAGCCATGAATGCTCTTAACCAAGTTTCCCAAGACAGCGCCGGTGGCATTGCCCAAGTTAGAATCGGTACCCAAAACCTCAATGAAGCCGCCAAACACATTAGACAAATCGTATAGGAACTCTTCCAATGTTTGGGAATATCAAAAAGCTACACACGAAACTCTACCTGGGTTTTTTTGTAATTCCGGCGTTGATTTTAGTCGGAATTAGTGCTTATTCGATTTATTCGTTTCTCCGCATCGATCGCCAAGTGGGCACGATTTATGACGATCGCGTGATTCCCTTACGACAACTGGACCTCATTGCCGATAATTATGCCATAGAAATTGTCGATGCAGTCAACAAAGCCAATGCCAACCTCATCACCCTCAACCAAGCAATAGCGCAGGTAGACACCGCCCAAAAAGAGAGCGAAAAAGCGTGGGAGGCTTACCAGGAAACTTACTTAACCGATCGCGAGCAAACCTTGGTGAATGAATTAGAAGAATTATTGGCCGCCGCCAATGTAGAAATCCAACAGCTCGAGCGCGTCTTAGAAGCCGGAAATCGCGCCGGATTAAGTCAATTTGACGGCCCTCTTTATAAGGTTATCGATCCCGTGACGGCGAAGTTGCGCGAATTAATGGATTTACAATTAGAAGTCGCCCAGGAGGAACGACAAATTGCCAATCGCGTTTTACGAGAAACCGTCGTCATTTTTATCATTTTAGTGGTCATTGCCGTGTTCGCCGCTTCTCCGTTTGGCTATGTGGTGAGTAATGCGATCGCGCGTCAACTGCGCGAAACGGTCAATCAACTCAGTTCCAGTTCCACTGAAATTGCCGCCGCCGCTGAGGAACAAGAGCGGATTGCGGCACATCAAGCCAGTGCTTCAAATGAATGTAGCAGTACGATGGACGAGTTGAACGCTTCGGCAAAGTCTACCGCAGAACAAGCAGACGCAGCCCTCAATAGCGCCAAACATGTATTGACCCTGGTGGATAGCTATAGCGCCACCGCCCAGGACTCTCCTGGCACTCCCTCGCGGGGACTCTCCCCCACCACCACCCCCGGACTCAAGGAGAAAGTAGACCAAATCGCTCAGCAAATTACCAGCCTGAGCCAACAAGTGGAGCAAATTGATAAAATTGCTACTGTGGTGAGTTCTTTGGCCAACCAAACCAATATGCTCGCTTTGAATGCGGCGGTGGAAGCGGTGCGCGCCGGCGAACAGGGAAAAGGATTTGGTGTCGTTGCTTCGGAAATTCGCAAACTAGCCGATCGCTCCCAAGAATCCGCCGAACGGATCAATCACCTGGTTGCAGATATCCAAGAGGTGACTCGTCGCACAGTGATGGTCACCGATGAGGGGCAAAAAACCGTAGGCACCATTGTGGAAGCGATAAACGAAATTGTCATCAATTCTCAACAAATTTCCCTGACGGCGGGGCAACAAGCGATCGCGGTGCAGCAAGTCGTAGAAGCCATGAAAAGCCTCAATGCCGGTGCCCAAGAAACCGCCACTGGCATCGCGCAAACCAAAACCAGCACTCAAACCCTCAACCACCTGGCCCGGGATCTCGGGACGATGGTGTGACATTTTCTGGCACCAAACCCCCATCATGGGCAAAACCCCGAGGGGGGAGAAAACTCCCCCAAAGAAATATAGCCACACTGGAATAAAAATTCTCCCTTTCAAACTCATAGAAAACGCGATCGCAACTTCCGGGACTACACCCTCAACTTTTCACTACAGGAGCGGGAATCTTGGATGAAGGGGCAATCTATGAGGCTACATCCAAATCCATGCATCGAGGAGACAACGCCATGATGATTGAAGACGAAGAGCTGCGGATGACCTTCAAAGTCGCCAGCGAAGAACACTTACAAAAACTCGAAGAAGGGTTATTGCACCTAGAAAACCAGCCCGATGATTCGGCAAAAATAGAAGAATTGATGCGAGAGGCCCATAGCCTGAAAGGCGATGCAGGCATGTTGGGGGTCAAAGATATCGCCACCCTAGCCCATCAATGGGAACATCTACTCGGTACCGTAAAACGAGGGGAAAGCCCCCTCACCTCAGACCTGTGCGATCGCCTTTATTATGGGTTAGACGCGATCGGCAAACTGGTGGAGGAATGCATCACCGGCGAAGCCGCCGGAGTGAATACCTTTTACGTCCTCGCCCGCCTGATGGGAGCCAAATCCGACTCGGCGGACAGGGAAAATTCCGCCGCCGAGTCCTCCCCCACCGACACCGAACAGGTCGATACCGAAGACGCCCACACCCAAGACGCCCACACCGAAGACAGCGCCCCAGAAGAACCACCGAGGGAAGACTCGGACCTGCAAAGCGAAGCCCAAGAAGGGGACGCCACCTCGGAAACCACCTCCGTTTCCGAGTCGGTTCCCCCTACAGAAGAACCCAACGCCAGCGCCCCAGAGTCCAACGGTGGGGACAGACCCAGCGCCAAACCCCCAGCGCCCCCCGCCGAACCCACTGAGCCACCGCACCATCACAATGGTAGTGGGGTGCAACGGGAATCCCCGCCCCCCAGAACGACAAAACCCCTCCCTCAGGCACAGAAAAAACCCCCTGCACCCTCGCCGACTTCCCCGCACCAAGCCTCTCCTGCACCAGTGTCCACCGCCCCTAGCAGCAATTACCGCATCGACACGATTCGGGTGGAAACGCGCAACCTCGATGGGTTGATGACCCAAACCGGGGAACTGACGGTGACCAAAATCCGCATCGCCCATCGCCTCTGGGAGGTGGAGGAAATCGTTTCCCTGTGGGAAGAGTGGAGTCGAGATGCATTTATCAATCGCTTTGCCCTCGAAGAAGTGACCCAGGGCAACCGCAATGGGGCTTTACAGCAATTGCAGGGCTTTCATCATCGTCTGGAAGAACGACTCGATCGCCTGGGGAAGGTGGTGAATCGTCTGCGAAATGCGGTGTATGAGGATAATGCCAGACTGGATATTATTAGCGATGAACTCGAAGAAGGGATTCGCACCCTGCGCTTGTTGCCACTTTCGACGATTTTTAATTTGTTTCCCCGCATGGTGCGGGATTTAGCGAAACAAGAAGGGAAGCAGGTGGAGTTGATTGTGCAAGGGGCACAGACTCGCGCCGATAAGCGGATTTTGGAGGAAATGAAGGATCCGCTGATGCACATCATTCGCAATGCGATCGATCATGGTATCGAAACCCCGGAACAACGGGAAGCACAAGGGAAACCGGCAAAGGCAACAATTCGCCTCGAGGGCTACCAAACCGCAACGAATATTATTATCGAGGTGAGCGATGACGGGCGCGGACTGGATCTGGAGAAAATCAAGAAAACGGCGATCGCGCGCGGAATTTGTCGCGAAGAAGAACTCGCCGCAATGACGCCGACTCAAATCCAATCCCTGATTTTTGCCCCGGGTTTTTCCACGCGCACCTTCGTGACGGAAGTCTCGGGACGTGGGGTGGGACTCGATGTGGTTCGCACCAATGTGGAACGGCTCAAAGGCACGATTCAGGTGAACTCTGCCCCCGGTGAGGGGACGACTCTGCGCCTGTCTCTCGGCACCAGTTTGGCAACGGCACATGTGCTGCTGGTGATGGTGGAGGAGATTTCTTATGCATTGCCGGTGGAGTTTGTGCAAATGGCGCGCTTGGTCCATGAAAGCGAGATTTTCTCGATTGAGGGTCGCGAAACGATAATCCTGGAGGGGTATCCGGTGTCGGTGGTGAAATTGGCGGATCTGCTGGAACTGTCCCCCCGCCAGAAAATGGCAGCTCGCATGAGCGTACAAGAGGCTCGCGAGGAGCGGGAACAAAGTATTGCGGAGTCCAGTTGGCCTTGTATTATCCTGCAAATCGGTGAGGAACGATTGGGATTGTTGGTGGATGCGTTGGTAGACGAGCAGGATGTGGTCCTCAAACCCCAGAGTCAATTGCTCCAACGAGTGCGAAATGTCTCTGGGGCAACGATTCTCGGCACGGGGGAGGTCTGTATGGTGCTCAATCCCCAGGATTTGCTCAAGTCGGTTCGCCAGCGCTCTGCCCCAATGGCCCAGGCGACGCCGATGCTACCCAGTGAAGATGTGGAGATGGAAGAGGCTCCCAGCAAGCCTCTGGTGCTGCTGGTAGAAGATTCGATCGCCACACGCACTCAGGAAAAGCGAATTCTGGAAGGTGCGGGATATGAAGTGGTGACGGCAGTGGATGGTTTGGATGGTTATAATAAACTTAAGACTCGTACCTTTGATGCGGTGGTCTCGGACGTGCAAATGCCCAATATGGATGGGTTGGCATTGGTGGCCAAAATCCGCGAACACCAGGAGTATTCGGAGTTGCCGATCGTGTTGGTGACTTCCCTGGCGCGGGATGAAGATAAAAAACGGGGGGCGCAAGCCGGAGCAAATGCTTATATTACGAAAAGCAGTTTTAATCAGGATGTGCTATTAGATACGCTCCGACGTTTGGTTTAGATAGGGGTGCTTGGGGTGGCGGTGGCTTCTGAGAATATTTTTAGAATGGATAGTACGCGAGCGAAAATGAACAAAAAACCGATTCGAGTTTTACTGGTGGATGATTCTCCGGTGGCGCTGACGATTTTTAAGCGCCTTTTGGGAGGGACGCCAGATATTGAAATTGTGGGTACGGCTCGAACCGGGGTGGAGGGTCTTACGTTGGTTCCGCAGGTTCAACCGGATGTGATTTGTACGGACCTGCACATGCCTGAAATGAATGGGCTGGAGTTTACTCAGGAGGTGATGTCGAAGTTCCCGCGCCCGATTTTGGCGATTAGTTCTTCGGTGCAGGCGGAGGATACGCATAATGTGTTTAAGCTGCTGAAGGCGGGGGCGGTGGATGTGTTTCCCAAACCTCGCTCTGGGATGATGAATAATTTCGATCGCCTTCGTCAGGAGTTGATTGGGAAGATTCGGGTACTCTCTGGCGTGGCGGTGTTTACCCTGCATCGACGCTCTGCTGCGAGTGGGGAAGTATCGGTGGTGCGCCCGCAACCGCGTGTGTCTGCGCCACCGCCGCGATCGCTCCCGCCTGTCTGTGCATCGCCGAAACCGGAGAAGTCGGTGAGGGTGTCTGGGGAGGATGCGCCTCGGAAACGGTCTTTCCTGGGAAGCGATCGCCCCTCTTCTGTGATGTCTCGCTCTGTTCCGCCGCCCGCAACGCCTGCATCGGCTGCCTTTTACCGGATGGTGGCGATCGGCGCTTCTACCGGGGGGCCGCAAGCACTGTACGGGATTCTCACTCAGCTCCCGCCGAATTTCCCGGTGCCGGTGCTTTGCGTACAGCACATTAGTGAGGGGTTTTTGCAGGGGTTGGTAGATTGGCTGGCTCTTGAATGTCACTTACCAGTGAAAATCGCTCCCCCGGGGGAATACCCGCAACCGGGAATGGTGTATTTTCCCCCTGAACGCAAGCACTTGGAGTTAGACAATCGCGGGCGCTTCGTTCATTCTAATGCCCCGCCGTATTCGGGACATCGCCCTTCGGTAACGGTGATGTTTGAGTCTGTGGCTCACTATTATGGGCGCGGGGTACTGGGGGTGCTGCTCACGGGCATGGGCCGCGATGGGGCTGAGGGCATGCAGGCGATCGCCCGCGCCGGCGGCCTCACTATCGCCCAAAACGAAGCCACTTGCGTGGTGTTTGGCATGCCTAGAGAAGCGATCGCTCTCGGTGCCGCTCACTATATTTTGCCCGTTACTGATATCGCTCCCATGCTAATTCGCAAGGTGGTTTCCAGTCGAAGTGGCTGATGGTATATTGCTGTATAACTCGTTCCCAGCACATGCTGGGAACCCCCACTCTGAGGCTCCGCCTCGAATGAAGAGAAGAATTGAGAAATTTCCCTCGCCTCTTTCCTGAATTCCCACAAAATTCCTAACTTGTCAAGCATCCAGGTCCCTTCTATATTGCAAGTTAACAACTTTATGTAGGGGGGAAGTGCGTTTCGCACTTCCCCTACGGGATTACCCGACAGTGAAGAAGTCCTCCACGCCGAGGGTATTGGCATCGATGCCAGTGAGAACGGCGAGC
>NZ_JAJENT010000346.1:0-16000 GCF_035615515.1 Phormidium sp. CCY1219 | reverse complement strand
GGTTTAGGCTGGTCAGGTGGTTAGAAGTACAAGCCCCTGACTTTAGACATGGGGTTGGTTTCTACGGAGTCCCTGACAAAAATTAACGTAGAACCGACTTGACGAGATCCGGGCTGCTGTAGGCAACGATCGCCAAAAAGCATGACTTAGCTCTGCGGGGAAATTGTGAACCCCTTTAACCCCGATAGTTTTATCTTAAATTCTAGCAAATATCCTATCGGCAAGTCAAATCCAACCCGTGAACTGCGCCCCCTTAGATCGAAACGTCACCCTGAGGGGCGAATTGTATTTTACATCGAGAGAATAAACTGCCTTGCCGGATTGCAATGCCGGGAGAAAAAGAAGGAGGAGTTTGACGGCGATCGCCAATAAATCCGGCAATTGTACTGTCATTTCCCTGATGTAGACAATCCTTGTGTTAATCGGGATGGCACTGGCTCAAATTCCATCCCTGTGTTGAAACACAAAAATATAAAGTTTGAGCCATGAATGATAAAGAGTTTGTAAATTTTCAACCCTTTGGCGGATTAAATGGGTAACAATCGGCATGAGGGGTCTATTTTTTTTGCAGAACAACCGAACCGATGAAAGGGAGCCTTCCATTGGGGTCTGACTGGGAGAAACGTTGCGGGTGTGGGCTTGAAAAAATCAAGTTCAAATGAGGACTTGCGGGATTTACGGGTGGGCGCTGACCCTCCATCGGTAAAAACCCTTACGTAGTTGCACGCAAAGTTTAATTGTCAAAAATCCGCTAAATAGCTGATGTGGTTTAGTCATTATTGATGCCACTCTAATCTTATAAATCACCGTATTTTTCAGACAACTGGTATGGGAGGAGACGGAATGCGTCTGGCGGTCAAACGGGACTTTGAGCTAGGAGAGTCCGATATTAAGTAATGTTTCCGGTTCTGGAAAATTTGTTTAAATTTTGAAGAAACCCGCCAAATCCGAGCTACCCAAGGGAACTAACTCTTAAGAGGAATTTTCCCTTATCATATGACCCTAGGCGCTGGAAGTATTAAAAAATACTAAAGAACTTCCAAAAAGTGTTCTATAAAACGAAATAGAAGTAGCAAAACCTCGAGAATAGGAGAAGAAAGCCGAAGTTATGGATTCAGGAGGAAGAGTGGGAGCGACTCAGAGGAATGCTCGGGTTATGCCCTCTCGATGAGCAGTTGGATTTTGACTCCCTGCACTCAAACTTTGGCAATGGAGAAAAACAACTAAGGCATATGCCGAAAAGCAAGGCACAACAATGACTTGAGGGGTCAAGAGCCAACGTTGCGGGGAGGAGACTCCACCGCATGAGTTTTGGAAAGCCCCCTTGGATTCAGGCACCACCCCCAGATCCACCGCCGGAAGTGTTAGGTAGGCAACGGGGATGCAAAACGCGAATCGCAGACAAACCATTAGAAATTAGGGGCACTGGCTTGGTTTGCCCCATGTTGACATTCAGCAGATAGAGTTCAACCACAGAGGAAGAAGGGAATTATGGTAACGACAGCGCAACTCCAACAACAAGTCAAGCAACTGCGAGAAGAACTCGATGCGAGAGAGGTTCGGTTTCGCAATGTCATCACCAAACTAGGGGATGGGATTATTATCTTGGATAGCAAAGGGCGGGTGTGCTTTGCGAACCAGGCAGCGGAATGTTTGTTCAAGTGCAACGCAGAAGATTTGATTGGCAAAGAAGTGTTTGGCACCCGGGTATTCGAGATTAAAGGGGGTCAAATTGGCACCGAGATTATCCAGCGGGTGGGAGAAACAGAGCGCAAAGGGACGCGAGTGGTACAGACGCAGGTAGAGGTGTTGCGCCCAGACGCAGAAGATGCGATCGCCGAAATGCGAGTGGTGGAAACCCAATGGGAAGGAGAACCGGCGATCATTGCCTCCTTGCGAGATATTACCTCCCGGGTGCGGATGATGGAAGCCTTGCAGCGCCGGGAAGTGCAACTCACACAACAGGCGCAGCAACTGGAAAAAACCTTACAGGAACTCAAACAAACCCAAGCGCAACTGATTCAAACGGAAAAAATGTCCAGTCTCGGTCAAATGGTGGCGGGCGTGGCGCATGAAATCAACAATCCGGTGAATTTTATCTATGGAAATCTCGACCATGCCAACTGCTATATTGACGACTTATTGAATCTGGTCAAACTGTATCAAACCCACTATCCCAATCCCGAACCTGAAATTGACGCCTACACGGAAGAAATCGATTTGGATTTCTTGCGTCAAGACTTACCGAAACTACTCTCTTCCATGCAGTTAGGCACCGATCGCATTCGCGAAATCGTGTTGAACTTGCGGAATTTCTCCCGCTTAGACGAAGCGCAGATGAAGCGGGTCAACATCCATGATGGTCTGGAAAGTACCTTATTAATCCTGCACAACCGCCTCAAACCCAGAGCGGGATTTCCGGGAATTGAAATTCTCAAAGAGTATGGCGAATTGCCACCTATCGAATGCTACGCCGGACAGCTCAATCAAGTGTTTATGAACATTTTGAGCAATGCGGTTGATGCTTTAGAGACGAAAACCCAATCGGCTCTGTGTGGTTTGCCTTCCGCAACGGAAAAACTCAATGGCAAAGGCGAGTTTTCCCGGGAAAATTTACCCCAACCAGAAATTCGCATTTCCACCGATATTGTAGAGGGCGATGCACAAACCGGCGATCGCAGTGGTAGAAGGGTGGTTATCCGAATTGCCGATAACGGATCGGGAATGCCCGAGGAAGTTCGCCAAAGACTGTTCGACCCCTTCTTTACTACCAAGCCGGTGGGCAAAGGTACCGGCTTAGGCTTATCCATTAGCTATCATATTGTGGTGGAAAAACATGGGGGTCAATTGCACTGCGTCTCCGCCCCCGATCGCGGAACCGAGTTTATTATCGAAATTCCCCTACAGGAGGCTAACCGCAAACCCGCCGATTCGGGAGCATCCAACAATACCGCGATTAGATCCCAAGCACGCTTTTCTCAACACCGAGAAGCCTGTTAAAAGTATGCCTGAATCGGTTCGCAACAGCGCCTAAAATTGCCTGCGTCTCTAAGCAGGTTTGCCGCTGGTTCTTTAATTTAGATGCAGCAACACCCAAATCGGTGGAATGGGGCAAGCTCCTCCATCCACCGTGCAAACGTTGCTGTGAATAGACTCTATACCGAGCAAACGCACCTCCGGTACATAACCCCCCGCCTTCAACGGGTGGGAAAGTTTTTTGGATGGTTTTGGCAGGTTCGCGCACCGACTCCATCGGTAGGCAGGTTGCATGTGGATGGTATCCTATCTGAAGCAAGAGTGGCAAAAAAGATGAGTCCGGGTAGGAGGTTAAGGAGGCGTGGAGTGGCTCAGGAGTGCGTGCAGAAGGGCGATTTCAATGGTAGCGAAGTGCCTTACCGGGCAGCCTGGGCGAAGGGCGAGCTTCCCGGGAGCTACGCGAGTGTCTCGGGAGCTACTGTTATCCAATTCAATGGCTAACCGCTTAACAGCTTAATTGAACTGGGAGAAAACAGGGGTAAAGAAGAGGGATAAACGCGAGAGATTCCATTGCTAGGATAGAGCGCTCAGTTCGAGAAAGAAGGGTGGGAATTTGGCAGATTTCTAGCAAGCGATACTTTTTTCTCAGGTAGAGCAGAAGTGGAAAAGCCGAAAACAATCAGCAAACAATCAGCGCGATCGCCTCATCAAGGTGAGGCTAAAAAAATATTTTGTGAGGGGAGAAAAGAACGCACAGAAGGGTTCATTTGCGCCAATTAACCCACTCGATACAGATTGACAGTTCTGGCTGAAAAATCCAGCGGGAGATGGCGCAGATAGGCTCTGGTCAGAAAAGTTAAGTAATTTGAAGTATTAGGTCGTCTGGGATTGCCAATCTCATAGAATAAGAAAGGAGAGGGAAAATCACCAGTGAAACCCGATAGAAAGTAGGGAACCATAAAAATGGCCAAAATTTTAGTTGTGGATGATGTAGCCAGCGAACTGGAGATGATTAGCCGCATTCTGAAAAATGCGGGAATGGAAGTGGTGGAAGCAACGGATGGCGAAGAAGCGATCGCCTGTATTCGAGAATCGATCCCCGATGTGGTGATACTCGACGTGATCATGCCTCGGATGAACGGGTTTGAAGTCATCCGCGAGTTGCGCGGCGATCGCAAAACCGAACGCTTGCCGGTCATCTTCTGCTCTCAGAAAAACACCGAAATCGATAAAACCTGGGGGGCCGAGTTAGGGGCGGATGCTTACGTCACCAAACCCTTTGACCCGGAACAACTGGTTGACATCGTACAGCGACTCTTGTAAAACAATTGCGCCAGGGGCGAGAGAGAGGGGCAGATTCTTCCGCCTTTACCAGAATTTGGGGAAATTTCGGGCACCCTAAGCTCAGGGCAACCCGCGCACCCGGTTTCCCCGCGATCGCTACCCCCACCGGAAGCATCAAATGCGATCTATCTATATCCCATCAACGCGATCGCTTCTGGTTGACCCATTCCGTGGCTCCATATTTCCCAAGGAGGCTTTATGATTGCATCAGAGGGATTCGATCCTATCGAGGAAACCGAAAAACTCCAGCACGCAACCGATGGAAATGCGGTGCAGTTCCTATTATTTGGGCAAGGAGAAAGCCAATTTGCGATCGACCTGATGTCGGTGCGCGAAGTTCTGTTTCTCAGGCAACAATCCATCTGTGCCGTACCAAATACCTTGCCCTATTTAATCGGGTTAACGAACTTACGCGGGGAAATCCTCGCGGTTGCGGATTTTGGGCGTTTTATGGGTGCCGAACCTGTGGATCCCGATTCTCCTCAGAGTCGGATTTTAGTGGTCGAAGTCCCCAATGGGAACAATAACGCCCTCTCGAACGTGCGAATGGGGTTAGCCCTTTCTCGGGTGTATGGGGTCATTTCAGTGAATCGAGATCGCATTGTCTCCAGTATTGACGTCAGCGAAGAAGTCGCTCCATTTTTAAGGGGATTATACGATTTGAATGGCAGCTTAGTGATGATTTTAGATATCGAAGCCCTCGCCCAATCAGAACGCTGGTAAATATGGGTCATCGGTCATTTGTCATTGGTCATTGGTCATTGGTCATTGGTACTCCCACAAAAGACAAAGGACCAAAGACAAATGACAAAGGACAAATAACAAAGCACAAAGGACAATCGAGATTATGCTACTCCTTCAGTGGTTATTGCAAATAGATCCTTCCCGTCTACCCGAGGCAAACGGGATAGGGATTGAGGGTGGATTGCTGTTCGTGCAGGGAGGATGTTGTTTGGGCATAGCGCTCGCCATCCTGCCCATATTGCGGCCAAAAAAGACGGTCTTGTTTTTACTCATTACGATGGGGTTTTTCTTATTCCAAGGAGCCGATGCTATTGTCCGCGCGATCGCCGATATTTCTTGGGGACAACAAGCCCATTTTCTCTTATTTTCCCTGGCAAAAACTATTAGTGTGGTAACGTTTTTCGGCGCATTTATCACCTATCGCCGGGGCATGGCCGAGGTCATAGAAACGGGCTTTCTGCCATCGGGACACTTATTAACAAAAGCGATTAAGCAAATTTCATTGCCAATTGCGTGGCAAAATAGCAAGTCGGTTTATTTAGGAGCCAACCAATCTTTTGCCCAAACATTTGGATTGGATTCCCGCGCACAATTTATCGAAGAACCCGCCGAGGGAGTATTGAATCAGCAGAAGGGGTCAGAGAGTGCAAGGCAAACTGACCTACATAGGAGGTTGAATGATTCACTAGATAGCCTGGAAAAAATTCCTCTTAAAAATGACAACAATCGAACCCTGGGTTATTTAATAATTTATCCAGAAAGCGAGAAGAAACTGGAAGCCGAACTTACCAAATTGCGAGCGATTATTAATGCCATAGATGACGCGATTTTCATTCACAATGCAGCCGGGGAAATTATCGACCTCAACGATCGCGTTTTGCAACAGTATGGCGTCAGCCGAGAAAACGCCTCCAAACTGTCTCTGGTCAAAGATTACTCAGGGCCGGGAAATCCCATCGAGAACCTTCCGCAACGGTGGGAAAAAGCGATCGCAGGGGTTGGGCAAACCTTTACCTGGAAAGCCAGAAGACCGCGAGACGGTTCTATCTTTGACGCCGAAATTTTTCTCAATGGGGTCACAGTTGGGGAAGAGACGTTTATTTTAGCCCAAGTGCGCGACATCAGCGATCGGCAGGAAAAAGAAGAGCAACTGCGCCTGTTTGTGGAATACACTCCCGCCGCCGTCGCCTTATTCGACAACCAACTGCGCTATTTAGTGGTATCGCGGCGCTGGCTGAGCGATTATCGGTTAGAACAACAAGAGATTATGGGGCGATCGCACTACGATTTATTTCCCGAAGTGCCCGAACGCTGGATTCAACTGCATCGCCGCGCCTTAGCCGGAGAAACCCTAAGCTGCGAAGCCGATCCCTTTCCCCGCCGAGACGGCACCACCGACTGGGTGAAATGGGAAATTCATCCCTGGTACGACAGCGGCGGCGAAGTGGGCGGAATTATCATGTTCAGCGAAGTCATCACCGAACGCATTAACGCCGAACGAGAGCGGATGCAACTGCTCAACATAGTCGAGTCCAGCCTCAACGAAATCTATCTGTTTTCCGAAGAAACCCTGGCTTTCGAGTACGTCAACCAAGGGGCATTGAGAAACCTGGGATATTCCCTAGACCAAATGCTGGGCAAAACAGCGATGGACATCAATCCGGAAATGGTGGACATGCCCACGTTAAGAAACGCGATCGCCCCCTTAGTGGAAGGGCGGGAAGAAAAACTGCGAATCGAAACCGTTCACCGGCGGCGCGATGGCAGTCTTTATCCGGTAGAAGTTCACCTGCAATTCATGCGCCAGGAAGAGCGATCGCTATTTTTAGCCATTGTCCTGGATATCACCGAACGCAAACAAGCCGAAGCCGCAATTAAAGAAAGCGAAGAGCGATTTCGCACGATGGCGGATACGGTGCCGGCATTGATTTGGGTCACCGGCGCGGACAAACAAGCGAATTACTTCAACCAAAGATGGGTAGAATTTACCGGGCGCGCGATCGAGCGAGATTTCGGCTACGGTTGGACGGAAGTCTTCCATCCCGAAGACCGAGGGCGGGCGGTAAACACCTACGAAAAGGCATTCGACGCGCGGCAAAAATTCCAACTGGAAGTGCGGCTCAAACGCGCCGATGGAGAATATCGGTGGATTTTGATGAGCGCGGTGCCTCGGTTCGATTCCGAAGGCAGCTTTGCCGGCTATATCGGGTCTTGTTTGGACATTACCGATCGCAAACAGGCTCTCGATGCCCTGCGCGAGAGCGAAGAA
Organism: Phormidium sp. CCY1219; assembly: GCF_035615515.1. Taxonomy (GTDB): domain Bacteria; phylum Cyanobacteriota; class Cyanobacteriia; order Cyanobacteriales; family Laspinemataceae; genus CCY1219. The sequence goes on along the minus strand of NZ_JAJENT010000346.1, from coordinate 8,667 downwards.
GGATTTCGCGCCCTGGTGGATGGAGTGAAAGACTATGCGATTATTCGCCTAGATCCCGAAGGGCGGGTGGTGAGTTGGAATGCAGGGGCACAGCGGATTAAAGGATACCGCGCCGAAGAGATTCTCGGGCAGCATTTCGAGGTATTTTATTCCCCGGAAGACCGCCGTCTGGGCACACCGCAGGGAGAACTGGAACAAGCCAAAAACCAGGGTCGGTTTGAGAAGGAAGGGGAAAGATTGCGAAAAGATGGTCAGAAATTCTGGGCGAATGTGATTATTACCGCGTTGCGGGATAATAAAGGGCAATTGCGCGGGTTCTCGAAAGTGATGCGGGATATTACCGAACAGCGACGCACCCAACAAGCCCTCGAACAGCTTACGGCGGATTTGGAACAACGAGTGGAAGCGCGCACCGGGGAATTGCAACAGACGAACAGTCAGTTGCAGCAAGAAATTCGCGATCGCGAATCTGCCGAAGCGGAAAAAACCCAGGCGATCGCGGACTTGCAAGAAATGTCCGCCCAGCGCAAAGCCGAAGCGGATACCCTGACCCAGCAAGTCCACAAACTGCTCGGGGAAATCAAAGGGGCGGCAAAAGGAGACTTAACCGTGCGCGCCGAAGTGGGAACCGACGTGCTGGGTGCCTTAGCCGACTCGTTCAATTTCCTGGTGTCCTCCCTGCGAAAAGTGGTGAAAGGCATTCAGCAACTCGCCACGGAGGTTAACTCGGCGACGGGGGATTCGATTAGCAATACACAACAGTTAGCCACCCAAGCGCGAGAACAGGCGCATCAAATCGAAGAAGCTTTGGGCCAAATCGAAGGGATGGCTAATTCGATTCAAAAGGTGTCCCAGGTGGCGAAACAAGCCGAACAGGTGGCGCAACAAGCGGCGCAAAAGGCTGAAACCGGTGGGGAATCGGTAGACCGCGCGGTGGAGGGGATTAACGAATTGCGCCAAACCATTTCCCAAACTGCAAAAATGATGAAACGGTTGGGGGAAAGTTCGCAACAAATCGGCAAAATCGTCACCTCGATTTCGCAAATTGCCGCCCAAACCAACTTGCTGGCGCTCAATGCCACGATTGAAGCGGCACGCGCCGGAGAGCAAGGGTTGGGGTTTGCGGTGGTGGCGGAAGAAATCCGCAAACTGGCGGATCGATCGGCATCGGCGACGGAGGAAATCTCTGAAATTGTGGAGCAAATCCGCAGCGAAATCGGACGGGTGAGCGAGGCGATGGAAGCGGGCACCGAAGAGGTGGTGGCGGGGACGAAACTCGCCGCCCAGGCGAAGACTCATTTAGTGGCGATTATCGATGTCAGCCGTCAGATGAACGACCTGGTGCAAGATATTACCCGGGCCGCTACCCAGCAAACTGCCAGCGCTGACGCGATCGCACAACTGATGCAGCAAGTCAGTGGCATTTCTACCAATACGGCAGAAAAATCCGTCCAGGTACAAAGCTCCTTGGATGGATTGGCGATCGCGGTCAACCAGTTGCAAGAATCCGTGGCCAATTTCCGCTCTTAGTGGTTGGTCATTTGTCATTTGTCGTTTGTCATTGGTCACTTGTCACTTGTCACTTGTCATTTGTCCTTTGTAGGAGTACCAATCACCAATGACCAATGACCAATGACCCCCAACCCATGACAACTGTTGCTATCGATGATGAGGATGTTTTATGCTTCAGTCAATCCAAAACCTCTTACTGGGCGATTTATTGCCTTATGGCGAGTGTTATGAATGGAAGCCGGGGTTAGTTTGGTTAAATGTTTCCGCAGACATTGCCCTAGTGCTGGCTTGTGTGGCGATCGCCGGGATGCTAGTTTATTTTATCCGCAAGCAGTGCGATATCGTAGCTAGCCCGGTGTTTTGGTTTATTCCCGCACTTCTCGGAGGGGTGGGAGTGACGTACTTGCTCGATTTCTGGATGATTTGGCAACCGAATTACTGGATTTTGGGCACTGTGAAATTCTTGTGTGGGGGGATTTCCGTGTGGGCGGTGTTGGAGATGCTGCCGGTACTTTTTCAAGTGGAGGCTCTTCCGAGTGCGGCAAAACTGGAGAGGGCGAACGAAGCCTTACAACAGGAAATCAAACAGCGCCAAGAAGCGGAAGTGAGGCTGAAACAGCTTGCGAGTATTTTAGAGAATACCATTGATTTTGTCGGGATATGCGATCGCCAGGGAAATGCGGTGTATATTAATCCAGCGGGACGCAAGATGGTGGGTTTATCCCTAGAGGAAGATATTTCTTCCTTGACGCCATTTGATGTAGTGCCCGAGGAGGAAAAATGCCGAGAGCAGTTGCAAGAGGGAATCGATAAAGCAATGGCTCAGGGGGTGTGGAGTGGCGAAACGATGTTGCAGCACCGAAATGGGCGACGCATTCCCACTTCCCAAGTGATAATCGGGCAAAAATCCGACGAGGGGGAAATCGAGTATTTATCTACCATCATTCGCGACATCAGCGATCGCGTGGAAGCGGAAAGGGAGATCGTCCAGCGTGAGGAATTGTTCCGAAATTTGGTAGAATCTGCCGCCGATGCCTTTTTCCTCTCCGACATGGAGGGAAATTTGATCGCCGTCAACCAGCAGGCGTGCGACAGTTTGGGATATACCCGGGAGCAGTTGTTACGGTTAAACATCGCCCAGGTCGATCCCACGGTAATTTCCGAGAATCACGCGCAACTGTGGCACAAGCTGAAGCAAGGGGAGCGATTGGCGATCGAGAGCATCCATCAAAGAGCCGATGGGAGTAGCTTTCCCGTGGAACTACAGTTAAGTGGCTTTCAAAGCGATCGCGGCATGCAAATCCTGGGTTTAGCGCGCGACATCAGCGATCGCAAGCGCGCCGAACAAGCCCTAGAATTGGAACGTCAGCGCTTGCGAGCCGTCATTGATGGCATTCCGGCGTTCCTGTATCTGCAAAAACCGGATTATTCCATCGCCCTAGCCAATCGCACTTTCCACGAACTCTTCGGGGAGACAGACTCGCGGCCCTGTTATGAAGTGGTTGCCAATCGACTCACTCCTTGTCCCGATTGTCCCACATTTCGCGTGTTTGAAACAAAACAGCCGCAAACCTGGGAATGGAAGCAACCGAAGAAGGGACGCACATACCAAGTTTACGACTATCCGTTTACCACCCTGAATGGCGAAACCCTCGTGGTAGAAATGGGAATCGACATCACCGATCGCAAGCACACGGAAATGCTGTTGCGACAATCGGAAGAGCGGTTCCGTTCCCTAATCGAAGCCACCTCGCAAATTATCTGGGATACCAAAGCGGAAGGTGAATTCGTGACCGAACAACCGGCGTGGAGCGAGTTTACCGGCCAAAGTTTCGACGAACTGAAGGGATGGGGATGGCTGGATGCGGTTCACCCGGACGATCGCCCCCATACGGCACAAGTCTGGGCACATGCCCTAGAAAACCGCATTTTGTATGAAGTAGAACATCGCTTGCGTCGCCACGATGGGGAGTATCGACACATGCTGGTTCGCGCCGTACCCATCCTCGAACCGGATGGTAGCATTCGCGAGTGGTTGGGGATACATAGCGATATCACCGATCGCAAGCTGGCCCAAATCGAGCGCGATCGCTTCTTCACCATCTCCCTGGACCTGCTTTGTATCGCCGGGTTTGATGGCCATTTCAAGCGCATCAACCCCGCTTGGACCAAAACCCTCGGCTACACCGAGGCGGAACTGATCGGCACCCCCTTTGTCGAATACGTTCATCCCGACGATCGCGCCGCCACCATTGCGGAAGCGGAAAAACTCGCCCAAGGCGAAGAAACCATCTATTTTGAAAATCGCTATCGGTGCAAAGATGGGTCTTACAAATGGTTAGCCTGGAGTGTGCGCCCTTCCCTGGAGCAGCAAGCACTTTATGCGGTGGCTCACGATATCACCCAAAGCAAGGAAACCGAAAGCCGCTTGCGCGAACTCGCCGCCGAACAAGAGCGCCTTTTGCAAGAACTGAAAACCCGGCAAAATGTGCTTGACGAAGCGGCGATCGTCAGCGAAACCGACCCGAAAGGCACGATTACCTTTGTCAACGATAATTTCTGCCAAATTTCCGGTTACACCCGCGAGGAATTACTCGGAAAAAATCACCGTCTTATCAACTCTGGCCATCACCCGAAAATCTTTTTCCAGGATTTGTGGGCGACGATTTCTGCTGGGGATATTTGGCAAGGCGAAATCAAAAACCAACGCAAAAATGGCTCATTTTACTGGGTAGATACCACCATCGCCCCGATATTCAATCCAGAAGGTCAAATCATTAAATACATTAGCATCCGCTTTGACCTAACCGAACGCAAAGAAGTGGAACAAGATTTGGAAAAATTGGCGCAAGACCGCAAAGCCGAGGCGGATTCGCTTACCCAACATGTGCTTAAATTACTAGGAGAAATTAAAGGAGCGGCCAAAGGGGATTTAACCGTGCGCGCCGAAGTTACCAATAACGTTCTCGGTGCGGTGGCGGATTCGTTTAATTTCCTCATTTCTTCCCTGCGGAAAGTGGTGACGGGCATTCAAGAGTTGGCCACTCAGGTGCGAACGGCTACCGGCGAATCGATATCCAATACCGAAGAACTCTCGAATATGGCGGGCAATCAAGCCGAACAAATCGAAGATTCGTTGCGCCAAATCGAAGGCATAACCCATTCCATTCAAGAAGTGTGCGATGTGGCAATGCGGGCGGAAAAAGTCGCCCAACAAGCAGCGCAAACGGCAGAAATTGGCGGGGAATCTGTAGACCGCGCGGTGCAGGGCATTAACGAACTGCGCCAAACCATTTCTCAAACCGGAAAAATGATGAAACGGTTGGGAGAAAGTTCGCAACAAATCGGCAAAATTGTCACCTCGATTTCGCAAATTGCCGCCCAAACCAATTTGCTGGCGCTTAATGCTACAATTGAAGCCGCAAGAGCCGGCGAACAAGGATTGGGATTTGCTGTGGTGGCGGAAGAAATCCGCAAACTGGCCGATCGCTCGGCATCCGCAACAGAAGAAATCTCGGAAATTGTGGAACTTTTACGCAGCGAAATCGGTCGCGTCAGTGCCGCAATGGAAGCGGGAACGCAAGAAGTCGTCGCGGATACGAAACTCGCCGCTGAGGCGAAAACTCATTTGATTGCGATTATCGAGGTCAGTCGTCAAATGAACGATTTGGTGCAAAATATTACTCGCGCGGCGAACAAACAAACCACCAGTGCTTCGGAAATTTCTGCGGTAATGCAACAAGTTAACTCGATTTCTACCACCACGGCGGAAAAATCCGTGCAGGTTCGCAGCTCTCTCGATGATTTGGCGATCGCAGTCAATCAACTCCAAGCGTCGGTTTCTAATTTCCGCGCCTAAACTAACTGGAGAATTGAGCCAGGTTGCATGAAGAATGAATCGAGGAAGCTACAGAAAAATCCGCAGCCGAAAAGGGTGTATCTACACCACATCAGGGCAGGGTAAAAGGGGTGAAATACTAATCCCTATCAAAAAAACTCTGTTGCACCAATCCGGATTTGATATAATTTACTCGACGCTCAATTCTCCATTCTATCCCGCTTTTTTTACCGAGAACCAACCATGACACTGATAAACTCCGACGACTTAAACGAGCTGCTCGGGGCTTTTATTGCCGAAACGCAAGAGTTTCTCCAATTGCTAGAAAACCATTTGTTAGCAATGGAAAATGCGGAGTCTGCTGAAGCTCGACAACAATTAGTGAAAGAAATGTTTCGCGCGGCGCACTCGATTAAAGGGTCGGCGTTGATGTTTGGGTTTGAAGACCTTTCCCACGCCGCTCACGCTTTAGAAGATGGGTTTGCTATTCTGCGCGATCGCGCTGACTTATCCGAGTTAAAATCCGCCACGGTGAGCGCCCTGCTATCGGGGGTCGATCGCCTAAAAAGCATGACCGAAAAATCCACCGCTACAGTAACACAAAGCGGTACGCCAGACTCGGAACAATTGCAGGAAGATGCGAAGGAAATCGCGCAAATTAAAGCTCAGTTAGAAGCAGAATACGGCACCCGAGACGAATCGGCGCAATGGGTACAAAAAAATCCCGCCAGCACTACGGCAATTCAAAGCATTTTCGAGCAAGAATTGCCGCCAATTCTCGACCGCTTGGAAACGGAACTCTCGCAACTGACCCGGGAAAACCAGTCACAAACCCTCGGGGTACTGAACGAAACCTACTACCAGCTTTCTGGGTTGGCGGGAATGTTGCAATTACCGGAATTTGGCGAAATTGCCGATCGCTTGCGCGCCATTGTGGATGCGCCGCAGTTATCCCCGGAAGAGCTACAACAACTGGGATGGGCGATCGCCCAAAATTTGCAATCCGCCCGGGAACAAGTCTTGCACGAACAACCGATCGCGATCGAACCGTTCGAGTTACCCGGCGCACAAACTCCACCGCCGACTCCCGCCGCCGAACCTTCACCTCCACCACCCGAACCGCAACCCCTAGCGCCAAATCCGCCCGCGCCAACTCCGCCAGCACAAGACCCCTCGGTGGTGGTGCGTCCCACGATTCGGGTGGAGTTGGACAGTCTCACGGAGTTGGTGAACCTGGTGGGCGAATTGGTGATTAACCGCACTCACTTGGAACTGCAAGAAACTCAACTGCGATCGGAAGTCAAGCGCCTGCGCCGTCACATCCGCGACTTAAATCAATTCGGCGTTCAATTGCGCGAAGAATACGATCGCTTGGCGGGAGAATCGGCTCAACCCTTGACCCCTTCTAGCGGCACAAGTGAGAATATCGGGTCTGCGGCACATCAGTCGCTTTTCGATAGTTTGGAATTGGATACCTATGGGGAATTTCACTCCACCGCCCAAGAAACTATCGAAACCACCCAGGCGATCGCGCGATCGGGTACCCAAATCGACGATGTGGCCCTCAATTTGGAACGCAGCACCGATCGCCTGCGCCGCATCTGCGAACGCCTGCGATCGCGCGTCATGCAGTTGCGCGTGGTCAGTTTCAGTCGCGCCGTCGATCGCCTCCCGCGCGCCATCCGCGAACTGTCTCGCACTCACAACAAAGAGGTGAATCTCTTGCTGCTGGGCCGAGAAACGAAAATCGATGAGAGTTTGTTACATGCATTGCGCGACCCCTTGGTGCATCTGGTGCGAAATGCCTTCGATCACGGCATAGAAACCCCGGAAGAACGCCAGCAAGCGGGCAAACCCCTCAGCGGTCAAATCGAAATCGAAGCGCGTCACCAAGGGGGTCAGACGATTATTACCGTCAGCGACGATGGGAAGGGTATCGACCCGGATCGGGTGCGATCGCGGGTGGTAGAATTGGGATGGGTTTCTGAGGAACAAGCAGCGGAACTCTCCCTGAACGAACTCTATGAATTCTTGTTCTGGCCCGGTTTCAGTACCGCCGGCCAAGTGACGGACCTCTCCGGGCGCGGTGTGGGCCTGGATGTGGTGCGAAATAATTTGCAACAAGTGCGCGGTACGGTGAAGGTAGACTCGCGCCTGGGTAAAGGCACCAGTTTTATTATCAAATTGCCCCTGATGCTGTCGATCTCCGATGCTTTATTGGTGAGAATCGCTCATCATACCCTGGCGGTTCCCCTGGATGCGGTGGAAGAAATCGTTCACGTGCAACCCTCGCACATCCACATGGCGCTCGATCGCCCCATGTTGCGCTGGCGCGAGGAATATATCCGCTTGGTTCCGTTGCAAAATTTGCTCCATTACACCCAAGACCCTCCGGATAATCCCTCGCCGGTGCCGGTGGGACAGGATTATATCCCGGTGTTGGTCCTCAGTTCCAGCGATGGGATTGTGGCGATCGCCGTGGAACGTCTGGTGGGTCAACAGGAAATTGTGGTCAAACCTTTACCCCAACCCCTCTCTAAACCTCACACCGTTCTCGGTTGCACCATTCTGGGCAATGGCGAAGTGGTCAGCATTCTCGATGTGGATGATATCGTGGGGGAATTGCATCCAGAAGGCTCTAATTTGCTTCCCATGAAGGCGGAAATTCAACCCGGAACTCCCGCAATGGGCGATCGCTCCAGTAACGTTCGTCTCCTCCCTCCCCCACCCTCTCAACCCCTGATTTTGGTGGTGGATGACTCCTATACTATTCGTCAAATGCTCTCTCTTACCCTCTCTCGGGCGCGCTATCGCGTGGCCCAAGCAAAAGACGGTCAAGATGCAATGGAACAGTTGCACGAGGGTCTCAATTGTTCGCTGATTGTCGCCGATATCGAAATGCCCCGCATGGATGGATTTGAATTGCTCAAAACTATTAAAGAACACCCGCACTTTTGTCATATTCCCGTGGCAGTTCTTACCTCCCGCAGTGGCGCAAAACACCGCCAAACCGCAATGGAACTCGGCGCGTCTCAGTATTTCACTAAACCTTACAACGAACGACAGTTTATCGAGGCGATCGCTAAACTGGTTTGACTCTTCTATAATGTCCGATTTTTCTGTAAAAAACAGCCAATTCAAATCCCACCTCTGCAGATTTAGGCGGGCAATTGAAATCACTCCTATGCAAGCAAAGTACGCCGACGCGGACTCATTATTTGCTATTATTTTAACTCGGTTTTAACTCGTTCCCTGGCTCCGCCTGGGAACGCCCCACCCGAGGCTCCGCCTCCTCCTAAATAACTGTGAAAAATAAT
>NZ_JAJENT010000345.1:0-3233 GCF_035615515.1 Phormidium sp. CCY1219 | reverse complement strand
GGTTAAGCCAGTGTGTTGAATAAAGTACCGACCACCTAACAACTTCGAGGCAAACTTTACCCTGGAAACAGGAGATAGCCAACTCATGTTCGTACTAGTCGTAGATAAAAACAGAAAACCGCTAAACCCCTGTCATCCGGCAAGGGCTTTGCGCCGGCTTTTTCTGAGTCGGGGTTGACAAAAAAGGGGATATTGGCTATAATGGAGTCGTAGCGGCAGGCATGGCTTTTATGCATTGCATAAATTGCTTAATGGCGCTGCTTGCACCTATAATTTCAGCTTCGCTTTCTATTATATCACGGCTGAAAAAAAAAGGGAATTTTCGCCCCGCAATTTCTATTTCCCCGGTTTTCACCCTAAGCAAAAAATCGGGCAATGTGCAGGGGACAAGGGAATGCAATTTAAAGGTTTAAATGCCTGCAAGAAAAGCGATCGCGGAACCTGTGGAGAAATGGCCAGCAAAAGCGATCGCCCACCCAAGGGGAGGCGATCGAATTGCGGCAATGAGTTGGGGTGCGGTTCATGGGCGATGTAGCCCAACTTAACCACAGGTAGGCGTCGCGCGTGGGTAAGGCGCTTACTCCGGGGAACTAGGCGGCGTGGTGACGGCACCTTTTTGTTGCTCTCGCTCTTCGCGTTTTTTGCGATCGGCAGCCAGAATGTCTTCCATTACCAATCGCGCTTGGGTGATTTTTTCCAAGTTGCTGCGGTAGAGTTCCAGGTCTTTTTGGATTTTCTCTGCCGGCAGATTGAGCGCCTTTGTCATTTTGTGCAACGCTTCCTGACGCTTTTGGTCGTTCGTCACCCGCTCGGGATCCGCCTTTTCGAGTAAAGTAAACAGACCCACAGCAAACAAACGGCTGTACTTAAATTTCGGATTATTTGCGATCGCGTGCAAGATTCCTTGGAAGTCGCTCTCCATATCCGGATTTGCAGACAGGCTCAACAGCTCCACCATTTCTTCTCCAGAATGATTGGCAGCCATATTCTGCAACCATTCGGCATCTTGGCGATACTGTTGCGCGTCAGCTTCCAAAGACTGACAAAGCGCTTGAAAAATCGACTCTTTATCCCGGTCGGGTCGATAGCCTTGCATAAATCGGTCAAATGAGGTGACAACCCCCAAGCCATAGATAGGGTTGTACTGAAAATCCACATTCACCGAAAGCAAATGCATTTCCACCATTAACTCTTCCACCACCCGTCGGTAAATGGAGTTAATGGGACGGGTGTGAATCGAGTAAAAAGCTCGCTTGGTATCTGATACGGTGCGGACGTTATTCACCTAAAACCTCTGGGCATCTGGAAATCCCGCCTCGTGAAAGAGCGGGCAAGAAAAATAATTGGGGACCTCAGTCCCCGTGAGGGAACCCAGTTTTTGCTTGGAACTGGGAAACCGACTCAGCGCAAGCTGATAATCTTCGCGCCGAACCAAACTCATCGGTTCGGACTGTCCGAGTAGCCCAGTCTTCTCCCTCGGAAAACGGTAGAACTACCCGGTTTTAGAGCGTGATAATAAATAGAACTTTTTTCTATTCTCTCCCGAAGACCGACGTTTGCCAATACTCAGGGTGGGGATCGCACTCGCCGTCTGGGATTGAAACGTTTAAAATGCAGGATCGAAGCCACTGACTGCGGCCATCTTAGCCGTGAATATGCAATTGGAAAGAGTTTGGAATAACTGATGACCCTGACACCAGAATTATTGACCCTGGGGCGCTACCTGGCGGGAGAATTTGAGAATCGAGAGCAAGCGATCGCAAACCCCGCGTGGTACGTTCACCTGCGCTTATGGCAGCGACCCGTTCGATCGCCCCTGTTTTCCGAACCCAGCCTTACCTTCTTTGCCGAACAAGCCAACATCGTCCAACTAGACCAGCCCTACAGACCTCGGATTATGCAAATCCGAGAGCAGCCGCAAACCCCAGGCGATCGCTGCCAGTTTGAAGTCCAATATTACATGTTAAAAGATCCGGCCCAATTCCGGGGAGCCGGTCGCCAACCGGAGAGACTCGGGCAGCTAACCCAGGCGCAAATAGAACGGTTGCCTGGGTGTACCCTCACCGTCAGCAAGCAACCCCTCGGTAACGGGGCTTTTCGCTTTTTGGCATCCTTACCCCCACAGGCACGCTGCTGCTTTACCTATCAAGGGGAAACTCGCCAAGTTTACCTCGGGTTCGAGGCATCACCCACCGAATTTCTCAGCTATGACAAAGGGATTGACCCAAACACGGGAAAAGCGCTGTGGGGCGCAGTGCTAGGGCCATTCCGCTTCACCAAGCGTCAGGATTTTGCTGGCGAACTGGCTGGAGTTTAACGGTTGGGGAGTTCCAGTTTTTGTGGCCGCGGCCACCCTAGCCAATTCCTGGACGAAATTCCACTTAGGCGCTGGGAATGCGGGGCACTCCTTCTAAAGCCTCTTCTTCCGTCTCAAAGATTTCAAAAACGGAATCCATCATAGTGACTTCAAAAACCAATTTGGCTTCCGGATGAACGTTACAAATGCGGAAACTGCCTTTAACTTTATCCGCATCGCGCATCCCTGCCACTAGCGACGTGAGGCCAGAACTGTCAATAAAGTTAACTTGACCCAAGTTCACCACAATATGACGACTCAGTTTAGAGATGCACTCCTGCAATTTGAGGCGAAATTGCCATGCCGTGGTAATGTCTAGGCGACCCGTTGGTGCCAAAACAATGACGGTGGTTCCATCTTGGGTCGTGTGGGTTTTTTGCTCGATATGGATCACGGGCCCTCCCTATTACGCTAGTTGCCTACCTCGCTTTTGTAGTTTAGCAAAATCGTCGCAGTTGACCCCTCTTCAACCCGCTTGGTTCGGAGGGCAAGATTGCTAGATCGATTGCGCTATCGAAGCCTAAATCTTCGGATTGCTTCCTGCTAGGGGAAGCATGAAAGCGAGTTGCACCACTACTACACTATTGTGCCACTACCTTGCCGCCAGCGATCGCCTCTTTTTTCCTACTCCCCCCTACTGTTAGGTGCAAAGCGACCAAAACCAAGCACTTCCTCCAGGAACGCGAACCGAACCGTTGCCTTTCTTTCCCCACTGCGGCAAGATTCATTTCCCGTTGCACACCGAGCGTTTATTATCACAAATCGCATCATTTGTCAACCCCCGCCTGAAAAAAATTCCCCCATCATCAGAAATTAGGGTTGGTAAGGGGGAGAACGGAAACCCTCGTCATTTATGCGTAGGGAGGAGTTCTCCCCC
>NZ_JAJENT010000344.1:0-441 GCF_035615515.1 Phormidium sp. CCY1219 | reverse complement strand
TTTGGGGCTGTGTTCCTTGCCCCGCTTACGTTTCGGGCATTTACCCTCCACTTTTGCGGGAACGAATCGCACTTTAGTATTTTGATTATTTGCAACCCAAATGTGAGGACTTTTTGACCACAGAATGCCACTCTAACTCTTCTATGAATATCTAGTATAAGCAACAAAATCAGAGCCATTTAAAACTTAGCCCAATTCCTATAAAATGCTATACAAAATTTGATTTCCCAGGAAACCTCGATTTTCTTTTTGTCAATAGAGAGGACAACTTTATGGTTGGGGATTTTTGGTGTAGAGATGTATTAACTAATGACTCCCCTTGACAAGCATTGGTGTCCTTGAAAATTTGCTTGTCTAAAAACAGATATAGCAGTTCTCATATGGGTGAGGTAACGAATTTTTTACTTCGGAGGTGCAAGCGCGGTTGGGACTATTCGGCAG
>NZ_JAJENT010000343.1:0-221 GCF_035615515.1 Phormidium sp. CCY1219 | reverse complement strand
TTTGGTAGCGGTTGTTACCGTTTTCCTCCTCCTTAGCAACCAGATGACAGTTGTCAAGGTTCCTTGGCTTTAAGCCTCAGATTCCTTGCCCCGCTTACGTTTCCAGTATTTCAACTTCAACTTTGGCGGGAACGATTCGCACCTAGTAAAGCAAGTTTTCTTGACTTTGACGAGCTACCTACATTCGGTGAAAAACCTGAAGGGTGGAAAGAGTCTGGAAA
>NZ_JAJENT010000342.1:0-13717 GCF_035615515.1 Phormidium sp. CCY1219 | reverse complement strand
GTTGGGATATTTTAGCATTTTTTGGTATTGGTCTGGAAACTGTTTGATTCCTTCTGGGCCGCATTCCGGAATTCCCATTTCGGCTTTGGCGGGCATCCATTTCCCGGATGGCGTAAAGGTATAGGTGACTTCGGCGTTGGTAGTATTGGTGAATTGAAATCCGGTATCCGAGTTGGTTGCAACTTGGAATTCACCTGTTAAGGATTGAGATTGGTCTGGGTTAGCCATTGCTGCACTAATTTGCTCGCCAGTTAGGGCCACGTCGTACAGGCGAAGGTCGTCGTAATCTGTAGTGGGAGCAAACTTCTGTTCTACGTTTGGCTGCAGCGATCGCCCCAATTTGAAGGGGTTTCCATTAGCAATGTTGGTAACGCCGCCACCCTGTTTTTCCCCAGAGAGAACCCCATCAATATAGAGTTTCACCGAAGTGCCTTGTCGGACTGCTGCAACATGATGCCATTTTCCATCATTTAAACCGGTGGCTTGACTATTGACGGCAATATAATTGCGACCCTGTTGATTTTCATCCAGTTCCACCGTGACCCGACCTTCAGGCCAAGATTCATGTTTCCCGGTCATCCGCAGGCAAAAGAAATTTCCGTGAGAACCGGCAGTACGATTCCCCACTAGGTCGAAGTAGCGATATTTTTCCGAGGTACGGAACCAGAGCATTACGGTAAAGTCTTTGGTTCCAAACTGACCCACACTGGTGCCAAAATTCACAAAGGAATCATTAGAACCATCGATATGAACTATCCCACCACTGTCGAAAGGACCGCCCGTTTTGTACGTTGCCTTTGCGGACAGGGTGCCGTTGGCTTTACCCGCCGAATCGGTGGCGACCGACCCTTTTTGTTCGTCAAAAGTCCAGCGATGTTGCGGATCTGGAATAGTCAGTGCCATGTTGCTTCTCCTAGTTGATGAGATGAGATTTATCGATTATTCTAGCAATCTTTTGTTTGAGTTTTACCCTAAATTTTAGATTTTTTTATAATTGTTTAATTCTCCCGATTTACAGGGGCAATACAGTAGATCCGCCAAAGCCTTCCCAGTCCATGTTGGTAAAGAGAAAAAGACTTTTGGCTTACAACTGCTAGAGTAAAACAATTGAATGAATAAAATGAGATTTGCCAGTGGCGGTGTAAACTCGATCGCTACTGTCAGTTCCTGCATTTTTATCGAGCGAAACTATAGACCGTCCCGGTGGCATTGTCAGCCCCAGAGGCACCCACCAGCAAGATTTTATCGCTAAGGGCAATGCTCGCTCCAAACGCGGCGTTGCTGGCTAAGTCGCTGGGTTGAAATTTATGGGCTTGCTGCCATTGGCCGTTTTGTTCTTCGTAACGATAAACTGCGCCCACGGATTGGTTGTTGGCGGAGGGAGCATCGTTAGAGCCGACAAAAATCGTGGTGCCATTTAAGGCAACTGCCGCACCGTAGCCATAGCGTCTGTCCGCTGCTTCCGAGAGGGTTTGTTTGTATTGCCATTGCCCGTTTTGGAATTGGTAAATGCAAACCTCATTGCGACCATAAATCGCGTTACCTACCACGGCGATATCTTTAGAAAGGGTGGACGAAATGCCAAAGTTGCCGTTGGTGGGTTGCGGGGGGGTGAGCTTTTGTTTTTGCTTCCACTGTCCGCTTTGGAATTGGAAAATATAGGCGGCTTCATTTCTGCCATAATTAGATTGCTGGCAGGCACCGACGATCGCCAGGTCTTCGCAAATTTTGAGGGAGTAACCGAATTGATTGCGCTGGGTCAAATCTGCGGGTTGCAGCTTTTGTTTGTATTGCCACTGCCCGTTTTCCAATTGATAACAGTAGGCAGCGCCGGCACCCCAACCGGATTCCCGTCGCGATCGCGGTGCGGCATTGCCAAAAGCTCCCACCAGAACCACCTTTCCTTCAATGGCAACCGAGCAGCCAAACGAGTCGCCATTTTGCAGATTCGAGGCTTGAACTTGCGTTTTTTGCTGCCACTGTCCGTTCTGGAATTGGTAAATATACGCAGCCCCAGAAAACGGCATACCCTGGCGCTTTTTACCCGGACAACCGACGATCGCCCAATTCCCAGATAACGCCACCGAACTGCCAAAGCGATCGTCCGGTTCTAGATCCGACGGCATTAGCTTTTGCTTTTCCTGCCACTTGCCGTTTTCCAATTGCAAAATATAGGCAGCGCCCGTATCGTTGCCCCGAGAATCCTCTCGACCGGCACCGACGATCGCCTCATTTCCCTCGATCGCCACCGCACAGCCAAATGCACTCTTCGGGCGTTTGTCGGAACTGGTAATAGTTTGCACTGCCGGCAATTTTGGTTTTGGCGCGGGCGGTTTAATTTCCTGTCCATTCTGGAACAATTGCCAGGTTTGATTTTGGGAATTGGCCGGATCCACCGTGGTGGCAATTACCGCATAGGAATTAATCACCAAACTGCCAAAGGTCACTCGATCGCGCCCATCGATGGTCAGCGCTAAGCCAGTGGCTTTATTAATTAGCAATCCCTCTGGTGTCACGTTCCATTGTTGATTCGCATCTCCATCGGTTCCGCGCACGGGATTGGCAATAATTTTATAGGTGTTCGGTTGGGTGCTGCTTTCTAAGTCGAGAGCGAAGCCATTTTTCTGGTTGACGATAAGTCCCGAGTCGGTAATTTTCCAGCGTTGGTTGCGATCGCCACTGTCCAAATCGGTAGCAATAATGTCCGCTCCGGGTGCTGTGTTGCCCCACTTGAGATCCAGGATAAAGCCATTAATTTTAATGGTCAGATCGGTTTTATTCATGGGCTGTCAATTCATTCACGATAGTAGATACTTAGCCTAGCTGCCGATAATTCCGTCAGTTCCAGGCGGGGAAGGTAAGCCCTCTGCATTAAATCCGGTGATTAGTATTCCTCTGTCATACGCACCGACATTCTGGATGACGGTGCCTTAGTCTGGTGCCTCGCAGGGGGCACAGTTTCAGATCGTGCGAGTTGGGAACTAGCTGGGTAAACTCAGCTCTATTTTAAACAGCATGTGGAACAAAAGTTTGTAAATTTTTTTGAAGTTTGCAGCGCCCTTGGGCCGGGAGGGGGCGATCGCGCTCCCGTGAGAGACCCCATTTCCCTGCACTGACAATCCCACCGTCTCATTCCCTACTTTTTAGCCGAATTATGGCTGTCATACCCATCCCTGGAATGCCTGCCATTAGAGCGATCGCCCTCGATGGAGGACCACCCCCACACTCTAGTGGGTAGATTTGCGGATATCGTATAGATTTTTTATTCTGGCAATGCAATTCTTGTCAAGGGCGCAACCTATACCTGCGGGCAAATTCGTATATAAAAGCAATTGCACGGTTATTAAAAATGCCATGCCAGCCAGGGCGATCGCCCTTCTCAGCCAAAGATTGCAGGCATTGTGCTAAGCATCCCCCGAAGCATAGCGGTCGAGGTCGGTGAGCAACACATCTTCTGGCACGCGAGCGATTAAAAACCCGTAATCCGGTTTCTGCGATTCCAGGGGGCGACAAGCACTCGGCGTCCGCAAGGGCCATTCAAGCTCGAATTCTGCCCACAGAGACTGCAATTGCGGGTCGATGGCACTATCGGCTAAAATCTCCACCGCCACGGCGTGGATTTTGAGCACATCTTCCAACTCCCCCCGCACGTCGAGATCCCCTGCACTCACGGCTGCATCCAGGGAGATTCGCGCCGCAATGATATCTTTGAGGGTATCCCCATCGGTGCTAAAGTTGAGGGGAGCGCTGTCAGTTCTGGCACTCGCCTCCACTTGCAGTTCCTCGCCCCCCTCGGCACGCAACCACAACTCGGTATCATCTACCGCGATCGCCGCAGTTTTTCCCGACACTGTGTCCACCAATGTTGCCCAGGTCGATCCGCCTCGGATTCTCAGTATTTCTACCAATTCCAGTATCCATCTTGCCAACTGCGTTCCCCGTTCGTTCGGCTCATTCACCATCTTTCCATGCTCGCCATTACAAGAAGATATCCTATTGTCTTAAACCTGAGGCTCCCCCGTCAATTCCCGGTGATGATAATTTCCACTAATATAAAAAATCAATGCAAGCTACTTTTGTTAATATTCTCAAGTAGGGAATTATATGTTACGATTAAAGACTTGCAGAGTTCAAAGCTGTAGAATCGACGATAACAGCGGAAAGAATTGATTTGCATTGATGGTAGACTCAGCCAGAGTAGACCCCACAGGAGGGAGATGGTTATCGCTCCCAGCAACAGGACGACACAATGGCGACAGTGGTTGTCAGTCCGAGAAAATAAGCACGCGAAATTAACGGTAACAGCAAAGCGCACCCTCGTCCATTTTTAGTCGATGAATGAACTATTCTTGTTTCTTGTTGTCGTTTTAACCTTTTATGGTTGGTTAGCCACTCTCTCCAACGAGAAACCGACTGCAAAAGGGACAAACAGAACCTATTGTCCACAGCCATTCGATAACAAACCCGAGCCAATTTGCGATCGCCACCACAATGGAAATGGTCAAGGGAGTTTCACCCCCACTGAAAATTCCCAACATCAGCTCCAAGAACCGATAACTCAACCGCGAGAACTCGTCCGAGCGACCAACGGGAAAGCCCCGGATTCTAGCCCTTCCGTTTCTACCCTTTCCCCTGCATCGGCTCGTGCAAAACCAATCGCGAGCGATACGATAGAATTGCCCTCGGGAGAAACCATCCCCCTACAGACGTTACCGCCGAAACAAAAAACCGAATTCGATAAAACAATTATTAACGAAGCATTGCACAGCTCGCGGGTGGCAGTAGGTGTAAAAATTAAAGAATTTATTGACAAAAAACGCAACAGTGAAGGAGCCTACGATCCGCTTTACGACATGCTGTTAGATTATCCCTTTCGGACCGGCAAAATGCTGCGTCCGACCATGTGCATTAGCGTGGCGCGAGCCATCGGAGGCATGGGACAATCTGCCGTCACCACCGCAGCGGCTTTAGAACTCTATCATAATGCATTTTTAATTCACGATGACATCGAAGATGGTTCGGAAGCAAGACGGGGAAAAGACACCTTACACCAAATGATTGGCATTCCTCGGGCAATTAATGTGGGAGATGCCACCAATGTATTGGCGGTGGGATTGTTGCTGGAAAATCTATCTTTACTGGGGGTTACGAAAACCCTGAATGTCCTGCAAGAGATTGAATTGATGGCGCAACAATCCGTAGAAGGACAAGCGATGGAACTGGATTGGGTGGCAAGCAATAGTTCTAATCTGCGCGATCGCGATTATTTCAAAATGTGCGTCAAAAAAACCTGCTGGTATTCTTTTATGACCCCCTGTCGCATTGGCGCGATCGTGGGCAACCCCAGGGTTAAAGCTAGCGAACTGGTGCAACCGTTGGCGATGTTGAGCCGATTTGGCATGGTGTTAGGCGTCGCCTTTCAAATTCAAGACGATCTGTTAAATCTTCAAGGAGACTTGAAACTCTATGGTAAAGAAATTGGCGGCGATATCTATGAAGGCAAACGCACCTTGATGCTGAATCACGCGATCGCCCACAGTCCGCCCAAATATTCTCAGCAAATCTTAGACATTCTCGCCTTACCCCGAGAACAAAAAACCCCAGAACAAGTCGCCTTTATTTACCAGCAAATGCAGGATTGCGGCAGTATCGAACATGGTTGGAATATCGCCCGCAATTTAGCCAATCAATCCATAGAAATCCTCGATTCGATGGATTTTCTCCAATCGGAAACTCCCCTCCGCCCCGGGGAAGAAGGATTGTCCGCCGTTCAAGACCGGCGCTTTCTCAAGGAACTGATCGACTATGTGATTTATCGCAATGTTTGACCCCTCTAGTTCCGAGAAATCAAGTTGGAGAAAAAGCGGCTAAAAAACTGGGCAGGAAACGCCAATGGGGGGCTAAGATGAGGAATAGCTGGGAACAGAATTAGCCTAACTCAAGGGTCCGCAATCCTGCAAAAGCGCGATGTCAATCCCCCCCCTTTTGATTACTCATCCCCCTTTTGCTCGCGGATTTGGTTGAGATAGGACACGATCGCATCTGCTGCATTGCCCACACCATTTTCCCCCTGCATCACCTGGCCAATTTCTGCCGCTTTTGCCGCATAACTCGGATTGAATAACAATTCCTTCAACTCACTGGCCATTTGCTGGGCGCTGGATTCGGAAAGTGCCAGAGTGCGACCCACCCCCAACCGCACCACACGGGCCGCATTATCCGGTTGATCGTGGGCGAAGGGCACTACTAACATCGGTTTGCCCGATCGCAATGCTTGTCCCGTGGTTCCCACACCTCCGTGATGGGCGATCGCCGCCGCCCGAGGAAAAATTTCCGAATGGGGTGCATAATCCACCGCGATCGCACCTTCGGGAAGTTCGTGGCGCGAAAGGGTATGTGCCGCCTGTCCCATCAACAATACCGACCGATAGCCTAATTGTGCCGCCGCTTTCGCCCCTTCCAGATAAAAATTGCCCGGAGTCCAGACAAATAACGAGCCTAAAGTAAACACAATTGGCGGTTCTCCGGCGGCTAAAAATTCCAGCAGTTCCGGGGATAAATGGGACTCGAAAGAAGCGCGGCGATCGTAAAAGGGAAAGCCGGTAATTTGGGTTTGTGGCGGCCAATCTGGCTGGCGATCGGCGAGGATTTGGGAAAATAAAGCCAAGACTAAATCTGGTGAATGCTGTCCTTCAAATACCGGATCTAAACCCGGTCCTAAACCCAATTCTCGCCGCAGTTGTCGCATCGGCGCACTCCAATAGCGCGTTTGCCACCGGGCCAAACGCAGCAACGAATCATCTGCTACTCGTTTGAGGGCTTGTTCGTAGGCAGATAAACTGCGATCGCCCTTTCCGGGTAGGTCGTAAGCAGACATGAAAGAAATCGGCGAGAGTACCGTAGACACCCAAGGAATACCTGTGGTTTGAGCCACCAACGACCCGGCAAAAGACAGATGATGCGTAATTAATAAATCTGCCCCTCGTACCGCTTGTTTTAAATCCCTGTAGGTTCCCCGCAAATGGGGCATCAAAACGTAACAAATGGCGTACTCGCTATCCCGTTGGGATTGTTTGAGTACCGCAATCCATTCACCATCTTGTTCGATGTCGATCGCCGCATTCGGTCGAATCGGACAAAATTCGATGCCTTCGGTTTCTATTTTCGGACGATAGTTTTCACTCATCGCGATCGCGGGATGGTATCCTCGCGCTTTCAATTCGAGGGCGATCGCGATATAAGGGTGAACGTCTCCAAACGATCCGTAGGTAGTGATGACAATGCGTGGACTCATGTTTTCCGAGTGACGGGATTGTTAAACGGGGGAAGCATCTGCGGATTGTAAACCGGGAGATACTTACGCCCGAGTTTTAGCTTACTTTATAAACATGGCTTTATCAGTTTTTCCCGCGATCGCCCCATAGCTCGATGTTAAATCGATGTTTAATCGAGAACCATCCAATCCACTGCGATACTGCCTTTATTATCCCAGTACCACCCGGGTTCGTCGTTGATTTTAAACGCCACTGTTTGACCGGGTTCGAGGGTAATCACGGTGTCGCTACCCACTTCTGCGATCGCTTCCCCACTGCCTTTATCCACTACCATTAAACAGTAGGGCGTATTGTTCGGATAGGTTAAATGACTGAGTAAATCTGCTCCCGGTTTGCCTGCAGCGCTGACTTCTTCTCCTTCTTTTACCGACCAAGTACCTGTAGGGGTCAGTTTGATTTTCGCCTGGGCTTCCAGCGGATTGGTCAATTCCACGCCGGCTTCGTTTGTGGCGGGAACTTCTAATTGACCCGATGGTAAAACTTTCGACTCGAAGGCTTTGTAAGTGACATTATCTTGGGAATAGTTGTAAAAGGCAATTCGTCCTTCTTTGAAATCCCCTTTGATGTCAATTTCTAAGTTGCCATTCACCGACACTTGCAAGCTGGTTTTGGTGTAAACAAAGTCGAAGCTGTATTCCACATTGTTTTGCCATCCGGTACTGCCCAAGTTTTTACCCCGCGCTAATTCGGTGACTTTGCTAGTATGTCCCCAAAAATCCGGTGTTGGTGACGGAACACCATTCACCAAAGATGCGGCCAATCCTGCTTTAGCTGTTACACCGCCGTAAGGCTGATCGCCTTTTTTCCAATCCACCAGTACGTATTTCGCCGAGGCATTTTTCGTGTCTCCTGGCGTAAATCCAAGGGCAAACCCAATATAATCATCATCGCCGCTATTGCCAACCATAATTTTTCCAGAAACTTTGGTGTTGAATACGTTAAAAGAACTGTAAAAAAAGGTCGGTTGTCCGTTGATGGACTGCACCACTTGTTGACCATCCGCCGATACCGTCCACCGACCCCCATTGGTCGTATAGGATTCTACTGTCCAGTTGTTCAGGTCAACTCTTTCGACTTTGATTTGAGCCATTGATTCCACTCCTGCCAAAATAGTGGTTTATATCGTTTTATCGACATGCATTGAGCGTGGGTCGCGATCGCCAGTCAATGATTGCCGTTGCCCCCTGGCGATCGCCCAGGCTGTCGAAAATTTCCCTGGGTCGCCCTGGCGTCTTGCGGGGCAATTTCCTTCCCACCCTTTCTCGGCAATACCGACCCCAACTCCTTGGGTCATTGGAAAAAATTACCGTTGTCATTTTTTCCTTTGCCATTTTTCCAATTTACCATTGAATGTCACTTATCGATTATTAAGAAAAGTTATTTTATTTTTAAATATTTTTTTACTTTATGAACGCAATAGTAAACCAACGCGGATTTTTAGGTGTGGTGTGGCCGGAATACCCTCGGATTGGGTGTGGCTAAACCAAGGAGTAAATCAACTCTGTCATCCAATTTATTGCTTTTTTTATTTAAAAGCATTATACTGGAGTCTGATGTTTTACCGCTATTGCCCCAGCTACAGTTAAGTGTTTTTACTTTTTTCATGTTCGTAAAGTTATATATCGTTGGCTAAAAAGGGCGCGATCGCCAAACAAAGCTGGGTGATGCCCAGCTTTGACCCCACCACAGAGAATCCACCCAAAACTCTAGCGGCTTGCTAGATACATTGCATCTATAGCACAAAAGAGAGGGGCACATGATTGGCGAGATGTCTCCGGGGCTTTCTTCTGCGATCGCACCGATTTTCATTCCCAATCCCACAGCATTTTTCTAGTCCGTCTCCACGGGAACAAATTCCCATTGTTGATTGATATCTTCGTTGACGAAAGCGCCGCGAAGCGGGGCCAAGGGTTCCGGTTTCGCCCCCTCAATATCGATGGCTAAATTGTCGTCGTGCTGGTTTTTTATGAACCCTTCTTCAATTTTCCACTGCTGGGAGGGCAACCCTTGAATGACTTGCAGCGGATTCACCACAATCAAACCATAGGGAGAGATTTCGCTGTTTTCAAAATCCAGGGCAAACCCATGCATTTTGCTAACGATCGCCCCTGTAGAAGTCAGTTTCCACAGTTGATTCGCTTCCCCAGTGGAATAATAAGTAACGACCCCGGTTCCGGGGGTCAGTTGACTGGCGGAAATATCCATCACCAAACCATTGTACTTGCTCTGAATCAAATAATATCCAGAGAACAAGCTTTCCGGGACAACAGCGCTATAGGTCACGTCCTTCTGGGCGTAGTTATAAAACCCAAACCGACCTTCGGAAAAATCGCCTTCTGCTTCTAGCTCTAACTGACCATCCACAAATATTTTTACCTTATTTTGCAGGAAAATAAAGTAAAAGCTATATTCGCGATTCCGCTCGTAGCCAGCAAATCCAAGGGTTTTGCCGCGCGTGATTTCCATAACGTTTCGCTGGTGTTTCCACAGGAGTTCCGCAGTGGGATATCCGGTGACTTCGGATAACGTCAATCCCAGATTTGCTTCGCCTTCATCAGTAGATTTCCAATCTACTAATAAATAGCTGCTCTCTGGGTTGTCAGGCTGATATCCCAAGACAAAGCCAAAATAATCGTCATCATCGCTGTTCACCGAAACTTTGGCAAGCAGTTTGGCATTGTAGAAATTAAAGTTACTATAAAAAATGGAAGGTTCGCTGTTCGTGGCTTGCACCACTTGTTGTCCTGATTCAGAAATATTCCATTGCGGAGGATAACATCCCACTGCAGCACCATAGCTGTGAACTTGCCATTTTTTTAAATCGGCTTTTGGAGGCATGATTTGATTTCTCCTTATCTTGAAACTAGCGAAATTTTAGTGAATTAGCTGGGAATAAGCTGTTGAACATTAAATTGGGTTAAGGTGACAAGCGAAATGTTAGCGTGTTCCGGGCAGCCTTCGCAAATGCATTCCGCTAATAATGTGGCTTGCGGCTGTTTCTCAATTTAGATGCCCACCAGCTTAGCTCACCAGTCAATATTCGGTGTGGCCAGGAGCCAAATTACACGGTTTTTCCCCCTGTAAGGAATTGAATAATTCGGGTTTAGACCCAACAAGAACCGCTTTTTTTCTGGGTGGAAAAAGGCGATCGCTCGCCGAAACTAGGGCGGTTCTGACATCTTAGTGAACCCTTCTCAATCATCGGAGAATTGCCTCTAAATGCCAGTTTCCCGAGTTTTCGCTCTCAAGTCGGTGCAAAACGACCCACAGGCTTCCCCTCCAGGAGAAACAGTCCTCTGCGCCAGGATATATAAAGGCGATCGCGCCAGAGTCTTTACACCCGGGCATTGATTGATTGCCAACCTAGTCGATCCCATCGGTGCATTCCAGTCAGGAGGATAGGAGTGACACCCATTCGCTTCCTCATTGGATAAGCCTAACTCCCAAAGTTTTAGCGTTGGATTTCCCCTCAGCTTTAGCTCTGGGTTGACATTCTCGATGGGGGTCTGTTCAGCAGACGCAGAGTGGAAAGGCAATCATTTTTCGGCTGCCTAGGGCCAGATCGTTGCTGCTACTTCTGACTCACATCAGAAGTGGTCTAGCCGTAGATATTAGCAGAGTTTTATTTTATGTCAAGACCGCAAAATGCCGAGTTGGGGGTTCTGTGAGTCTCAACCCAACCGCGATCGCCCCACCGCCGGGAAAACCGGATCCGCCCACCAGGGAGACCCTCATTTCCCCTGAGTTTATCTTCATGCAATCCCCATGAATTTAGCCTTCTCATCGGTCTCGATCGCGCCCCCGGTTTCCCCAATCCGCGATCGCCCTTTCCGGTCCCTTTGCCCCCACCCCCACCACCGGATAAGCCCCTCATTGTTTCCTTCTCCCTTACCCGCGATCGGCTTTTCCACTGGCCCCTCCCATCACCGCCAATTACTACACCGATAAGTTAGCCCCTACCCCAGAGGTTAGCTGATGTGTAACCATTTTTTAAAACAATGTGCTAAAACAGGCAGCCGAAGCCGAGGGGATAAGAGGCGTGAGTTAACCGCTTCACATTAAGGCGATTTTTCCAGAAAGGGGCGTCCCTATGCCAAACTCTCTCCCTATGCCTGCGGGCGCAACTATCGCCAAGTGATACAGATAAATTACCTCCCTTTGTGGATTCGCGAGACTCACTTGAGCTTTTGGAAGCGCTGGTCTATACAGAATACCCGACATCCGATTGATAAGGGTCTGAAAACCTGGCACTTCCGCGCGGAACCTCCTGGGTTATATACACTAGTTCTGGATTGACCAGAGGATGATGTCCACCCCCTGCCAGCCAACATATTGCAGATTGCCAACAGTAGGCAAACCCTCTACCCAACCGACCAGCTAACCCAACTCC
This sequence comes from Phormidium sp. CCY1219, assembly GCF_035615515.1. Lineage (GTDB taxonomy): Bacteria > Cyanobacteriota > Cyanobacteriia > Cyanobacteriales > Laspinemataceae > CCY1219. The sequence continues at coordinate 1,993 of NZ_JAJENT010000342.1, read as the reverse complement.
CACAACCGCACCACACCAACGCTATCCGCCGAAGCGAGATATTTGCGATCGGGACTGAAAGCAACGCTCTTCACCATCTCCGTATGTCCCTCAAGCACCTGCCGTTTTGGGTTGGCCGACACCCGGGCAGCAGTTCCCACCGCCGCAGATCCGCCGGGGTATTTATCCCCCGCCTCATAGCCTGCGATCGGTTAAATAAAAATCGACTGAAAGCCTTATCACATATATATATTAGTCGGTTTTTAACCGACTTGAGCTATTAGGCGTGGGTTTAAACCCACGCCGGGTGTTGCTTCTTCTTCTTCGTTCACTTCGGCGCACTTTCAATTCCCCGCCTTATCTCTGCCTTATTTCGCCTGCACGATTTCCGAGATTTCATAGGCCAAATTAATTAAAAACGCAGCAGAATTTTTCTCCCCTCTTTCGGTCATCAACTGCGCCACTTGAGCCAGGGTTTGCACCAATCCTGCATCGATTAATTCCTCATTTTGACTCAACAGCAGCGCCACGTCTTCTCCCCGATCGCAACTTAACATCTGTTCGATTAATTTCAGATACGCTTCAGTGCGATTCATCGCCTCCGAGTTCATCATTTGTTCCGCCCGGTCGAACATTGGCTTTAATTGTTCCGCCAAACTGACCAGAAAACTCGCCGTATCTTCATTCCCCTCTTGTGCTGCTTTTGCCGCCGCCTGCTCCATCACCGCAATAAATTCGCGATCGACTAAATCGTGATGTTCCCGCAGCACCTTTACTTCTTCCCCACTGGGACAATCCAGCAATTTTTTTATCACCTGCACGTAAGCTCGAATTCGATTCTCTTCCATTGTTGTTTGTTTCCCCGTTTATCGATATGCTATTTTACCACAGGCTGAAGCAATTTTTCCAGGGGTTCCAGATAACTTCCCAAAAATTAACCCGAAAGCTAATAAAACCCGGGGCACTGAAATCGCGCGGAACTAGGCCAATTTGCCATGACAGAGTAATTCTTTTCCCCTCGATTCCGGCAAAGATGCTATTTTTCCAGATATTCTACAATTGTGCCCTCGGCAGTAACCCGAAAAAATGCGATCGCATCCCTTCCGGATTGTACGTTGGCCAACGCCAAAAACTGGGTTTCTCTACCGCTAGACCGGGGAATTCGATGGCGATATTTCACGTGCAAATGACCGCACAATACCCACTGCGGAGCCAGGAAATCCACTAACAAACGGGCGTATTCGTTGCCTACTGTGGTATGGTCGATACTGTATTTGCGAGTGACAAACTGCGCCGCATCCGCCGGATTTATCGCGCCGCAAGGCCAGTCATGGAGTAACAGAATATCCGGCGATCGCAATTCTAACGCCCGCTCGATTTCCGCTTCCGTAAACCCGATATACTCTTTATTGGAATAGCGATCGCACTGGGCGATATCCGGGCGACCCCGAGTAAACCGTTCTTCCCGATCGACCCCAGAAACCCCCACCACGTTCACTCCCTCCAGCGTTACCTCACCCACGTGACTCAGGTAAAAACAATTCGGTGCGATCGCCTCCCCCGCAAAGCAGCGATCGAGAAACCCATAGGGTTCGTGATTCCCCCCAATAAACCAAATCGGCCAAGGAAACATCGCCTTTCCCGTATAAAAATCCGGAAACTCTCCCACTTTGCGATACTTAGCCGGCGCATCCATTGTGGCCACATCCGCCGCATCCCGATGCAAGAAATCTCCCACTTGCAGCACAAACGCTAACGAATTCCCCGTGCGGTTTTCCCACCCTTGCAGCATTCCTAACATGGAATAAAAATGACCGTGAACGTCACCCACCGCCGCAAAAAATATATCGCGATCGGACACAGAAAAAGACATAAGCCCTCCAACCTCAGCCAATTATCAATCGGTCTACCTCTCAACATCGTCCCCATCGAAGTATGCGGAAAATTTATTCCCCCTCGGGGTTTATATAATCCCGAGGCCGGCGGCGGGATGGAAGGTTCTCCCTTGACAAAA
>NZ_JAJENT010000341.1:0-1302 GCF_035615515.1 Phormidium sp. CCY1219 | reverse complement strand
CTTGACAAAAAAATCCGCATCGGGTACAATTAAACCGAGGGGGCACGCAGGACTTATGTGCAATGCTTTAATTGCATAGGCAACCAATGACCAATGACAATTGACCAATGACCAATGACCAATGACCAATGACCAATGACCAATGACCATTGTCAAGCTCAACTTTTTCGGCGATGATTGTTACTATACTTAATCCGCGCCCCGGCCCATTGCAATTTTTCGCGCAAGGTCTGATAATAGGAATGACTTTCATCGAGGATGAGAAACTTCGCCCGACATTCGGCCATTCGCACATCCACGCGATGACCGGGCCAAATGGAAGTAGCCAAAACGCCATCCATCCAGAGTTTCGTGCTTAAATCCTTATCCACCAGCGGCCAAATGCTGACCACGGATCCGGGAGGCAAGACGATCGGGCGACTGGACAGACTCAAGGGACAAATGGGAGTAACGGCGATCGCCTCCATGCCATCGTGCAAAATCGGACCATTAGCAGACACGGTATAGCAAGTAGACCCGCTAGGCGTGGCCACAATCAATCCATCTCCTTGGTATTGATCTACCACTTCACCATCGATTTCCATTTCCAACACCGACGTAATCATCCGGTCAGACGCCGCTGGTTTGACACACATATCGTTCAATGCCAGATAGCGATCGCTCACCGGTTCCAAATTCGTTCGATGCCCTTCATAAAGCGTCGCCTGCAGCATCATCCGTCGCTGCACCGCATAGCGGTCTTCCAATAACCGATCCCAAACCGCTTCCGTTTCCTTAAACCGTTCCGAAGGTTCCGTTAAAAACCCCAGATGTCCCCCCACATTCACCGCCAAAATCGGGATCCCTTCCGGAGCCAACTGCCTCGCCGCCGCCAGCGCCGTGCCATCGCCTCCCAGCACGATCGCCAAATCAATCGGCGAAGTAGAGGAAGCCAAAAACACCGGATAGGGGTTATCCTTCGCCCCACTAGGTCCCATCAACACCTTGCAGCCGCGATTTTCGAGCTGCCGAGCGCATTTTTCCGCCCAGCGCCGACCTAAACTGTCTCCCGCCTTATGAGCAATAATTACCTGTTTTAACTGCACTGGAGCTTATCCCCCCAACCCTTCTCTCAATCGTCCATTCATAGCCTCTCCAGCATAACGATCTTGTTTTCTTTTCTTTGTGCAACTACTTACCCTTTGGGTGCTTTAGGAAAATCGTGACGTACTCCCGACGCCGACCACTTAGGCGGTACGGCGCGGGCTTCTGGGCCGAGACCTTTGAGATCTGGGTTTCGCGTTTTTGAGTGAGGCGACGCCC
>NZ_JAJENT010000340.1:0-4176 GCF_035615515.1 Phormidium sp. CCY1219 | reverse complement strand
ATTCACCACCCCCACCCCTGCAGCACAAGAATTGAGCATGGTCAACAGGGGGGCTAAGCCATTGAAACTGGCTCCATCCAGTTGTTTGCTCTTTTCAATGATAATGGGGTAAAGTCCGAGATGTTTTAACCAAAGCGCACAAGACATTCCGGCTGGCTCACCTCCTATGATAACAACTACATTTTTCATGGTTATGCTTAATTCAACATTTCAAAACCTGAAGATTGAGTTACTTGACTGGGGCTAAATTGCTCCAAAATAAGGCTTTTGAGGAATCAAACCCTCGAACCCGATGAACGTTGGCTTTGACTGCGCCTTGAGTGAGGTCTTGTAATAGCGTACCCGCCTGAATCATGATGTAACCTTCGCGATCGGGAATAGAAAACCAACCCAACTCTTGCTTATACCCTTCAAATCCAGCAATCGAAATGATAATCGTAATTAAGGATCTATCCTTGTGAGGGCCAATAGAAACTTCTTGCGCATCAGCTCCTTTAATGTATTCTATATACTCTGCTTCTCGGTCATAGATATAAAATCCGCAGTTTTGCTGCCGAGAAAATTCTTGTAAAAACTCCTTCGGATATCCCAACGCCAGAGAGATGATCTCCAGGAGTTTGGAAATAAACCCAAAATAGGGTTTGACCGCTAAGTTTTCTCCATCTTCAAATCGGCTATATGTGCCATGAAAAACCGATCCTTGGCCTGTGTAAGCGTCTTCTCCATAATAGACATCAACTGAACTCTGAAGATTTTCAAGTTGCTTATCGATCTTTTTCCTGGCTTCAATCGTATCCTTAATATAGAAAAAACCAAATTGACTCAGACCTTTTTTGACTTCTTCTACTAGATGTTTTTCGGATCGATCTAATCCTTCAATGGTTGGATAGTGTTCGAGCATTATTGTACTCATCATTAAACTCCTTATCGTTGTCTTTTTTAAGTTCTAAGCCATTGGGTGTTTAAGCGCCCCCAAATGTTCTACCGCAGCCTTAATTTCCTCCTGTTGACCCAGGGTACTCAAACGCAAGAAGCCTTCGCCACTTGAACCGAATACGCAACCGGGTACACCAACAATCCCCGTTGATGCTAACAGTTTCTCAAAAAACTGCCAGGAAGATAATCCTTGGGGCGCTTTGACCCACACAAAAGGGCTATCGGTAGCCCCAAAACAGTGTAACCCAGCTTTTTCCAAACCTTCTCGGAGCAAGTCAGCATTTTTGAGATAATAATTGACGATTTTCTGGCATTCCTGTTGTCCAACTGGGGATAAAGCGGCGATCGCCCCATATTGAGCAACATTTGCCGTTCCCCAAAACTTGACCGCATGGCGGATACGCCACAAGTTGTTTAACTCTCCAGGCATTGTATTCTTAATCGTCAGTTGCTCAGGAATCACACACCAACCGACCCTCAAACCCGTAAAATTGGCCATTTTGGAAAAACTGCCAATCTCAATGGCACATTCTTTCGCCCCTTCAATTTCATAAATACTCCGGGGTACATTGGGAACACTGATGAAGGCGCTGTAAACAGCATCGAAAATAATCACAGCGTTCTGACTCCTGGCATAGTCCACAAACCCTTGAAGCTGCTCGTAAGTTGCCACTGCTCCCGTAGGATTATTGGGAAAGCACAGATAAATTAAATCTACTTTTTCTGACGGCAGCTTGGGGATAAAATTATTTTCCTCTTCACAGGGCAAGTTGACCAAGGGGCGACCAGCCAGTACAGTTCCTTCTACAAAAGCCGGATAAGCAGGGTCTTGCACGGCTACTGTATTATCCAGAGCAAAGAGGTCTTGAATGTTGACGGAAGCAGATTGAGCGCCATCACTAATAAATACTTCAGAGGATTCAAGTTCAACCCCCATTTTTTTGTGGTAATAGTTATCACAAATAGCCTGTCTCAGGGCCGAGTTTCCAGTAATATCCTCATACCCGGTATAGGTTTTTGGGTCTGCCAAACAATTGGCAGCATCAACCATCGCTTCAACCACTGTTGGGGGTAAAGGCTGGGTGGTATCCCCAAAAGCCATCATAAAAATTTTCTGTTGCTGATGGCTGGCTTTATAGGCTTCTACTTTACCCCAGACTTGGCTAAAAACGATTTCAGTATAAGTTTTCTCTCCTGTTAGTTGACTGAGATTTAAGTTCTTGGTAGCCATTGGATGGAAATGGGTAGCAGGTGACTGGCGAGTATAACTAGCATTTGATTCTCCAGGGTGGAGAATCAATCTAGTATGGAAGCTAAACTTTTAGCTTTTTCTGGATGTAGTCTGACAGTTGATATTGAGCCAAAATATTGCGAGGTAGGTGAGCTGCACCTTGAATGTATCCAAGACAGTTTGGACTTTGGCACACACACTCAAATCCTCGATCCATTGACCATTCTGTGGATGGATAGAAGAAGGTCAGTTCTTCGCCAATTTCAATTTTTCGTAGAGCAGTGACTACCCCATCCGTCGGGTTGAAGGCTACGTTGGGGGCGCAGCTATGGTTGATGTATTGCAAATATTCTGGGTCGAGCATGATATGCTGGCGATCGCTAACTTGCACGGTTAAGTAGTTGGGGCGATCGAGGGTCTCTTTTGCCCCAAACTGACTGATGATGTCTCCAGGCATAAATTCAACCGTAGAATAGAGGGATTTTCCTCCTGTTTTCTGGCACTCCTTGATTTCACCAAAAGGGATGATTTGTGTGTTTTTTTCAGCGATCTGCATTGATTTTAATTCTGGGATAATAGTAAATCCTTCATTTTTCACTCTACCATCTTTAGGCTAAACTTAGGGTTTCCAAAACCGCTTTTACTTTAGAAATCTCATGGGTTCTCAGCAAATCGCTTTTTCCTAATGCGGCAAAAACGGACAGAAAGACTTGCGTACTTCTAATTTCTTCTCCCCCAATTTCTAAGGCACTAGGGATCTGATTGAACACCGGAAATCCTAATTTCCTTAATCTAAAAGCATTCAGCAGAGATTTGATTTGATAATTGAGCCGTTTGCCTGCATTTTCATAATCGTAATAGAAATTACTGTATCCCAGACCGATCGCTGGATCGATAAATATCTTGTTCACTCCCAGTTTAGTGGCTTTCTCCGTCTCTTTAGCCAAATAATCGTAGACCAAAACAATCGGATCTTTAGCTTTAGCCCAATCGAATTCTTCTACATCTCTAGCGTGTTTTCCTTCCACATAGCAAATAATAATTGCGCCATCGAAATCAGCCACAGCTTTATAAATTTCTTCGCTATTTTCTGTCCCCGTAAAGTTGATGACATTTGCACCACACTTTAGACATTCTCTGGCAACTTCAGGATAGTAGGTTTCAACCGAAGTCAATATTCCTTCCTGACTCAAGGTTTCTAGAACGGGCAAAAGCTGACTGGTTTGTTTTAATTCATCCACCCTAGGGGTGTTTTTTGAAGTGGCTTCTACACCAATATCAATGATATCAGCACCTTGAGCTGTTAGAACTCTACCCCGACGAATTGCCTGTTCGCGGGTGTAACACACAGAGTGGTTCCACCAAGAATCAACAGAAAGGTTAATCACACCCAACAGAGCTGTTTGCTCGTTAAAGTTAAATTCTTTGTTCCCAAGTTTGATATTTTCTACTGGGATATCGTAGTCATTTTTATGTTGCTCATACACCTCATAAATTTCTTTCAGAGTCAGCATTTTCAACCTCTTTTCATTAATTAATTCTTGGAGTTACCCAAAAGTTACAGCTATTTTATTAGCCCATAGTATTTTAACTCAATCAAGGTCAAACTATAATCTCCACCCCCCAGCAACTTCTAAAATTTGCCCGGTGATGTAATCCGCCGGACTGCGACCGGGGGGACTGAGAAAGTCCGTAGGCGCGGGAATGGCTTCGATACCTTGTTTTTGGAAGACGAGGAGCGATCGCGCCATTGGCGATCGGGTTGGGTCGATGGGGGCGATAAAACCCCGCACCTCCCATTTAGAACTGGACGTGCAAGTTTCCCTGCATCCGGCTCCCGATAATCTAGCCTTTTGGCTCCAGCGTGTCAGTCTAATTTTCGCTGGTTTAAAATATCGACGCTTCATACGTGGCTTCGTATTCCTATCCATAGACACTTGCTCGATGGAGTACCTGCTTAGACTCAGGCTTAACCACCTTTCCTCCCCGCTTCACGGATTGATGACCAG
>NZ_JAJENT010000339.1:0-12820 GCF_035615515.1 Phormidium sp. CCY1219 | reverse complement strand
CTGGTTTTATGCCGGTCCATTTTTTTGAGGTCATAGAGCGACACTCTCGGGGTCATAGAGAACTTTTCACTGTCCAGTATATAAAATCTGCTGCAAAAGATGCTTTGAATTTATTGGTCAAAAACCCTAACAATTTAGCAACAGAAGCATTTTTACAATGGCAAGAAAACCGGCCTAAATATCAAGTTTTAATCGAAAACAAACGATTAGAAGATAAAGCAAGAGATTTAGGGACTACCATAGAATTAGTTAAAGAAAAAGAACGTAAAGAACAGGAGCTAAAAGAGCAGGAATGGCAGAAAAAACTTGCAGAAATTCGCGCCAACTTCCAGGGCAAAAAACGGTAGGGCGAGTCTCGGTTCCAGCCCGGGGACCGCGTGGTTTGCTTGATAGAAGGCTGGCCCTACACCGGCCAAATTGGACAGGTAGAACGATCGCTAAACACCAAAACGGTGTATGTTCGATTCCCTGATGGTTATGTAACCATTCAAGGTGACGATAAGTTTGAGTTGCAGCCACAGAGTGATTCACGTTGAGGGATTTGCCTGAGTGCGACCCAATCCCGGAGCCATCCCGGCCAATGCCCTAGCTCAGTCAGTGGCGATCGCATCCAAAGTCTGACAACTCTGGGTTACATCGTGGCGGATTGGCTTGAGATGCGATAAGTTTACGGCATAGCTGCGCTGTGCAGCACTGTCGGAGTAAAACCTATCAGATTTAGAGTCCCTTCAAACCGACAGTGCGATCGCCACCCAAACTGGCAGAACCGGCAGTTATCCGATGAACCCGGCCCCAGGTCTCGCACCGCGTAGCTATACTCTAGGCTATCGTTCCCGTCGAGTCGATGTTCGTCAAGCCTGGTGTCACGCTTGTCGAATGGGGAATCGCCTAGGTCAAGATGTTGCCCGGGTTAAGAGATATCGCCGAGTTGATTTGCTCAAGAAGCTGAGTTTGCCAACTGCCTCGTTTCCCGAGGTGATGTTCCTGTTTATTGTTGGCCGAATTAGCGATCGCCTTGACTGCTTTCTAATCGTTGGAGTGATGGTCGGCGGGTGGCATCCGAAGGCCATTGCTAACCTTGACGGGTCCTCGATTGCAAAGGAGCGAATAAGGGCTCGAATGAGCGCCGGTGTAGTTCTTGTTCGAGTCCGAGGCTCTGTGGCGATTGGCTCCAAATTGTGTCGGGTCGGTCCGTTGGCGATCGGTCTAAATCGGTCAGTGGCGATCGGTCCAAATTATCTTGGGTTAGGTGGTGGTTTGCGTGAAATTATCTTGGTGGACGGCAAGCGATTCTAACTCGGTCAACCAATATGGCAAAGTTATCGATTACGGCTTCGGTGATGTTGCCATGAACTGGAAACTCTATCAACAGTGATCGCAACTGGTGGACCCGACCAACGGGCAACGGTTATCCCTTCGGTAACAGTTTTGCCAAGGCATCCAACCCATCTAAATGATTGCGATTTGGTGAATCATCGAGTGGTTTTGGATTTGCATGAGAGCGACGAATTTCTTCCAAGATTTTCGCCGCTTCTTCCTTGGCTTGAAGTTGGGCCTTGAGGGACATTTTGTTCCTCAAGACCTCAAACGACTGTGCCATTATGTTCAACCTCCTTTTGTTAATTTGCTTAGGTGAGTTTCATATTCTTTTTCAGCAATACGAATATGGGTTTCGTACCAGCGTTTATTTCCGGTTTTGTTACCACCCACCAATAAGATAGCAGTTCGGGTTGGATCGAAGGCATACAGGATCCGGTAGGGATGACCTTGAGTGCTTTGAACCCGCAGTTCTCGGATATGGCTATATTTTTTGCAGCCATTGATTTTCGAGCTATGAGGTGAACGGAGAGTAACGCCCTCTTCTTCTAGCACAGTAACCATAGTGTCAACTTTAATTTGGTCAGCCTCGCTCAAAGTTTCCCACCAAGCAGCGAAAGTATCGGTGTTATCAACAGAACACCGATTTGGGTTTTGAACGTCAGTATTTACAGTAGCCGCAAACTTTTTATCGGTTGTGTTCTGGTGTTGTTTTTTCGCTTTAGTGACCATTCGCTACCCCTATTTGGACAAACGGACATACCATTCCTCTCGGAACTCAGTATGCACGACAGGGTAGACGGGTGGATACTACATAACACTAGAACCTAAATAATTGAACCTCTCTACAATAACGAGAAAAATCTGAACTGTCAAGCACTAATTGAAGATTTTTTAGAAATTTGTCTGAAATGCCCACCCTACTGGAAATAGAGCCTCCATAACAGTCCGGTACAACCAAGGGAAAGGCGTCTTCATGTCTGCTAACACGGCTGATGAAAGCGGCGCTTGTATCGCTCACGGATGCCCGGGTGTTGACTCGGGTTGCAACATCGGTCCTTGGAGGCCGAGGAAGATTGGCAAAAATTTGAGACGGTTTGGGAGAAACTGGATAACAACGAGTGAAGCGCTCGCCTCCCGATAACTGTCACCTTCGACACTTATCCGACAAACCGGCAACCACCCCGACAGCCGATCACCCCCCGAGATAACTGCCAGCCTTAACAGTTACTTGCGATCGCCCCCAACTTCACCCGGTCCCGCTCAACTCATCCGCATATCTGATTCGGCCAACTCATGCAGAGGAATCCAACCCCATCACGCGGTCTGCCTTCCCATCCAGAGCCGGGTCTTGCTCGTGTCCGGCTGCTTTCATCCCGCGCTGATATCCAGGGCGCTCACTAATCCTTGCCAACCACGCTTTGATGTGGGGCCGGTTGTCAAAACCCAAGTTGTAAAACGCCTTCATGGTCGCGAATGGAAAATGCATCATGATGTCGGCGGCTGTGAATTCGGCACCGGCGAAGTAGTCCGCTTGGGATAGGCGATTTTCGACCATTTCCAGATGGCGATCGAGCCGTTGTCGCAGGACAGGAAGCATTGGAGAATTGTTATCCGCTCCCACAGCCATCCCCGCCATCCAGTTGACCATACTCCAACTCATCAAGCTGGCATTGGCGTAGTGGAACCAATAGAGGTAATCCGGATATTGAGGTGATGCGACGGGTACAGCCAACCGTCCTTCCCCGTAGCGCCCTAGGATATATTCGATGATGGCTCCCGATTCACCTAGCACTACCTCGTCATCAACCAGCACCGGCGCAGTGCCAACCGGATGAACTTCTTGCAGTTCCGGGGGAGCAAACTGAGTCACCGGGTCTCGTTGATATAACTGTAATTCATACTCCAATTCCAGTTCTTCTAACAGCCAGATTATCCGCTCGGACTGGGAAACGTTGAGATGGTGGACGGTTAGCATTGTTTTATTGATGGCTTTTAATACTGAAAATATCACGCTTAGGGATTTGAGTAAAACTCTTATGCACTGGCAATCATGGGAATTCTCTGGTTTGGGGTGAGCCACTGATTTGCACGTTTTGAGGTTGATGCGATCGCCTCGGACAAACTGTCGGAGCCAACACTTATCCAACCCGGTCCCAGTTGCGATCGCCACCCGAGATAACTGTTACCTCCGACAACCCGACCGCCCGCCGTCGAACCCAACCCCGCCCATTCCCGCGAAGCCGCTACCCACAGAGTCCAGGTTCCCCCGAACTGAATCGGCTGAAATCCTGGACAACCGGGAGATACAGAAACTTAACAAAATATCAAGGATGTTATAACGCCTGGTCAGGTTATAGTGACAGAATGACTCCATCCACCTTGCAGATTCCTGAACTCGTCCAGACCCTACGCAAGCGCATGAACCTCTTTCAGGAGAAGTTTCCCGCTCGTCGCTCGTCTTGGTGTAGCGATTACTATTTTTGAGGATTTTCTAATGACAGTTAAATCGCTATTTATAATTGCAACTTCCATCATAGTTTGTTTTAGCACTTATGTTGGTGCTGCTTATGCTGACCCTGAAACCATCCAATTGAATATTTCCTCTGGTAATTGTCCCAGCAGTATTATTTCAAATATCAGAGTTTTAGAAGGAGATAGTGGAGGTTATAGAGTAATACGAGAAACCTTTGATGTTAAAAACTTTGTAACAGATTCTTCTTTTGAAAGAAAAGATGTTGGTTATATATTTCAAGGAACCTTGACAGGAAATTACATCTCTTGTAATTCTGATACCTGGTTCTCAGATAATACATCGACTAAAAGGTTAACATTCTCTGATGGCAAGTTAAGATTAACGTATCAATACCGTGAGACTGGCGCACGCATGATAACGATACCACTTAAAGCCTATGTTTTTAATAACCAATTTATTATTGATTTAGAAGCATATCGACGGAGTGCAGATGAGTTAGAAGGGGTCTTAATGGATCATGATGATTAGGAAAATTTATAGCAGATTATGCCCCCTGCCGTACAGTTTCTGAGGTCCTGACAGTTATCCGACAAAGGCAACCCATCCGATAGGCGATTCCCGAGATAACTCTCAGACCCGACAGTTTGCGGGTGAAGATGACCCAGATGCGATCGCCTCTAAACTGTCACCTCCGACAGTTATCCGACAACTCCGACAAACCCGACAACCGCCTGCCGTCGAACCAACCACACCCCGAAACACCGGACTGAATCGGCTGAAACCCTGGATAACTGGGAGACACAGAAACTTAAGGAAATATCAAGGATGTTATAACGCCTGGTCAGGTTATAATGACAGAATGACTCCAACCACCTTGCAGATTCCTGAACTCATCAAGACCCTACGCAAGCGCATGAACCTCTCCCAGGAGAAGTTCGCCGCTCGACTCGGTGTGTCTTTCCAGACCATCAACCGCTGGGAGTGTGGACGAGCGACACCCTCACCGATGGCGATAAAGCTGATTGAGTTGCAGTTGCGGCAGATGGGGAAGCAGGGAGCTGATTTGTTGGAGGCTTATTTTTCGGATTAGCGTTACGACCCAGACTGGCTGATATCTAACCAAACCACTATAAGTAATCGTACAGACCGAATGTTTGAGCAAACTTTTAAAAATATTGATGATGTCCTCTGGAAAGAGGCCGGTTGTGGCACGGAACTCGATTACACCGAGCAAACTTCTTGGCTGCTGTTTCTGAAGTATTTGGACGATTTAGAACAGGAACGCTCCCAAAAAGCTGAGTTAGTGGGCAAGTCTTATGAGTTCATCCTGGACGAAGCCTATCGCTGGTCTTATTGGGCTGTGCCGAAGTTGCCCACAGGAGAAATCGATCGCAACAATGCTTCAACCGGCGATGATTTGATTAATTTTGTTAATGATAAGTTGTTTCCCTACTTGAAAGGATTCAAGCAACGCGCCGCTAGTTCGGACACTATCGAATATAAAATTGGCGAGATTTTTGGGGAAATCAAGAACAAATTCCAAAGCGGTTACAGTCTGCGGGATGCCCTGGAACGGATAGATGAGTTGCGGTTTCAGACTCAACAGGAGAAGCACGAACTATCCCATCTCTATGAAACCAAAATCAAGAACATGGGGAACGCCGGACGCAATGGCGGGGAATATTACACGCCGCGTCCCCTGATTCGGGCCATGATTAAGGTGGTCAAACCCAAGATTGGCGATCGCATCTATGACGGCGCTTGCGGTTCGGCTGGGTTTTTATGTGAAAGTTACGACTATCTCCGGCAAGGCAAGCTCACCACGCAACAGCTTGAGCTACTCCAAACCGGGACATTGTTTGGCAAGGAGAAAAAGAGCCTCGCCTATGTCATCGCCATCATGAATCTGATTTTGCATGGCGTTGATGCACCGAATATTATTCACACCAATACCCTGACTGAAAACCTCAGCGACATCCAAGACAAAGACCGCTTTGATGTCATCCTCGCTAACCCGCCATTTGGAGGGAAAGAACGGAAGGAAGTGCAGCAAAATTTCCCGATTAAAACCGGAGAGACTGCGTTCCTGTTTTTGCAGCACTTTATCAAGATTCTGAAGGTTGGCGGACGGGCTGCCATTGTTATTAAAAATACGTTCCTCTCGAATTCCGACAATGCCTCTCGTGCTTTGCGGCAAGAGCTTTTGAGTAGCTGCAACTTGCACACGATTTTAGACTGTCCCGGTGGTACGTTTATCGGGGCTGGAGTGAAAACTGTGGTGCTGTTTTTTGAGAAAGGTGACCCCGCTAGTTCTGTCCAGGGAATGCCTTTATTTTCTGGGGGGAAATCTCCCACTGAGGGAATGGCGACTCGCAAAGTCTGGTACTACCAGCTAGACCCAGGGCGGAACATGGGCAAAACCAATCCGCTTAATGATGACGATTTGCGCGAGTTTGTGGAGTTGCAAGCTACGTTCGCGGACTCGGAAAAATCTTGGTCTGTGGATGTGGCGGATATCGACTGGGAAACCTGCGATTTGTCGGTGAAGAATCCGAATAAGGCAGAGGAAACAGCGTTGAGAGACCCGCAGGAAATTTTAGATGAGATTGCGGCGTTGGATGAGGAAAGCGCAGAGATTTTAGCAGGAATTGGGGGGATGTTGTGATGAAAATGTGGGAAACAAAAAATCTTGGGGATGTTTGTTATCTTGTTGGAGGTGGGACTCCATCTAAAAGTAACAAAGAATTTTATACCGGAGATATTTTCTGGGCTACTGTTCGAGATATGAAAAATGAAATTATTTCCCAAACAGAATGTAAAATAACAGAAGAAGCTGTAAAAAATAGTTCAACTAATGTAATACCCAAAGGAAATGTGGTTATTGCTACGCGAGTAGGATTAGGTAAGGTTTGCCTACTGGCTCAAGATACTGCTATCAACCAAGACTTAAGAAGTATTATTCCCAAAGATACTAATAAAATAAAAGTTAAATATTTATTTTATTGGCTTAAAAGTATATCCCATCTAATCGTAAAGGCAGGTACAGGAGCCACTGTACAGGGGGTAAAAGTACCGTTTTTACAATCCTTACAAATACCTTTGCCCCCCCTCCCCGAACAAAAGCGGATTGTGGCAATTTTGGATGAGGCGTTTGAGGGGATTGATGCGGCCATTGCGAACACAGAGAAGAACCTCGCCAACGCCCGCGAACTGTTTGAAAGTTATCTGAATGGGGTCTTTACCCGGAAGGGTGAGGGCTGGGTTGAGAGTACAGTGGAAAATCTTGTTAAAGAAAAAATTTTAGAAAAACCTTTAGATGGTAATCATGGGGAGATTCATCCTAAAAAAGCTGATTTTGTCAAAATGGGAGTCCCGTTTATAATGGCCTCAGACCTTGTAAATGGAACTGTCAATCAAACAAACTGTAACTTTATTTCAGAAAAACAAGCTGGATGTCTCCGAAAGGGTTTCGCTAAAAACGGAGATGTTCTTTTATCTCATAAAGGCACTATTGGACGTTCAGCAATACTTGAAACGGGTGGCGATTATGTAGTCTTAACACCTCAAGTTACTTATTACAGAATTTTAAATAAAAAGCACCTATATAATCGTTATCTGTATTACTTTTTTAGAGGCTCTGAATTTCAACAACAAATTACTAAAATTGCGAGTTCTGGTTCAACTCGCGCATATATTGGTATTACCAAGCAGTTGGAGTTAAAAATTGCTTATCCGCCAATTGATACTCAAAAACATTATGCAGAAAATTTTGATTCTCTGATTTTAGAAACCCAACGCCTCGAATCCATCTACCAGCGCAAACTCGAAGCCCTCAAAGAACTGAAGCAGTCCATCTTAGAGAAAGCATTCACCGGAGAACTCACCGGCGACGTGGCTAAAGAAGTAGCAGAAACTTCTAAGGAGATTGCCGCATGAACGAAGCAGAGACCCGCGCCGAACTGATTGACCCGGCCCTGAAAGCTGCCGGTTGGGGGGTTGTCCCGGACAGCCGGATTCGTCGCGAGGTCATCGCCCCCGGTCGGTTGTTGGGTGGTGGGAAGCGGGCCAAATCGGAATATGCCGATTATGTCCTGGTCTATCGCAATCAGAAACTCGCCGTGATTGAAGCGAAAAAGCGGGAGTTGCGAGATACCGAAGGGGTGGGACAGGCTAAGAAATACGCTGAAAAGTTACAAATCCGGTTCGCCTATTCCACCAACGGCAAGGGCATCTATCAAGTTGATATGCTCACCGGGGCGGAAGGTTACATCAGCCAGTATCCCAGCCCCGAGGAACTGTGGGAGGCAACATTCTCGAAAGCCAACGAGTGGCGGGACCGCTTCGCAGTTATCCCATTCGAGGACAAGAGCGGCACTTGGGAAGCGCGGTATTATCAGCACAACGCCATCACCCAGGTTTTAGAGGCGATCGCAGCGGGACGAACCCGGATTCTGCTGACGATGGCGACGGGGACCGGGAAAACCTTCATTGCCTTCCAGCTTGCCTGGAAACTGTTCCAAAGCCGATGGAACCTGAGCCGCCAACCCACCCGCCGTCCCCGGGTTTTGTTTTTGGCCGATCGCAACATTCTGGCAAACCAAGCGTTTAACTCATTCTCAGCCTTCCCCGATGATGCCCTAGTCCGTATCGACCCGGACGGCATCCGCAAACAGGGCAGAGTTCCGAAAAATGGGAGCGTCTTTTTCACCATCTTCCAAACCTTCATGACTGGGAAAGATGCCGAGGGAAACCCCGCGCCCAACTTTGGCGATTATCCACCGGACTTTTTCGACTTCATCATCATTGACGAGTGCCACCGAGGGGGCGCGAACGATGAGAGTTCCTGGCGCGGCATCCTGGACTACTTCGCCCCAGCGGTTCAGTTAGGACTCACCGCCACCCCCAAACGGACCTACAACACCGATACTTACGCTTATTTTGGCGAACCCGTCTACACCTACTCGCTCAAAGATGGCATTAACGATGGATTCCTGACCCCGTTTAAAGTTAAGCAGTTTGAAACCACTCTGGATGAATATCTCTACACTCCTGACGATACGGTTATTGAAGGGGAAGCCGAGGAAGGCCGACTCTACACCGAATCCGACTTTAACCGCATCATTGAGATTGAAGAACGGGAAAAATATCGCGTCCGATTGCTGATGGAAAGTCTCAACCAGACCGAAAAAACCTTGGTTTTCTGTGCCAACCAAGACCACGCGCTGGCAATTCGCGATCTCATCAACCAGATGAAAGTCAGCACGGCTCCGAACTACTGCGTCCGAGTCACTGCGAATGATGGCGAGATTGGAAACAAGTTTCTCAAAATCTTTCAGGATAACGAGAAACGGATTCCCACCATTCTCACAACATCTCACAAACTATCCACCGGCGTGGATGCCCGAAACGTCCGGAATATCGTGCTGTTGCGTCCCATCAAGTCAATGATTGAGTTCAAGCAGATTATCGGACGGGGCACCCGGTTGTTTGAGGGGAAAGACTATTTCACCGTTTATGATTTTGTAGGGGCCTATCAGCATTTTAGTGACCCTGAATGGGACGGCGAACCGGAAACCCCGACACCGATAACCCCCCGAGAAAAACGCCTCCCTGCCGAAAGCCAGAACCTAGAATCGGAACCGACAGAACCGCAGGAACCGGCGCAACGGCAAAAACTGAAAATCCAACTCGCTGACGGCAAGGAGCGCGAGATACAGCACACAATGGCAACTAGCTTTTGGAGTGCTGACGGGAAACCGCTATCCGCCGCTCAGTTTATCGAGCGGTTGTTTGGAGACCTGCCGGAACTGTTCCAAAATGAGACCGAACTGCGCGAACTGTGGAGTCTGCCCGACACCCGCGAGAAATTGTTAGAAGGTTTAGCCGAGAAAGGTTACGGCCCCCAGGAACTAACCGAAATCAGTCGAATTATTGATGCTGAGAAAAGCGATATCTATGACGTGCTGGCCTATATCGCCTACGCCTCAACTCCCATCAGTCGCAGGGAACGGGTCATGGGCCGCAAACTCCAGATTTTGTCACACTACAACGACAAACAACAGGAGTTTTTAGAGTTTGTCCTAGACCATTACATGAATCAGGGGGTGAGCGAACTCCATCCCGAGAAATTGTCTCAACTGATAGAACTCAAGTATCGCAGCATGGCTGATGCGGTGAAAGAATTGGACAGTATCCGCGATATCCGCCAGCTTTTCATTGGTTTCCAACGATACCTCTATGAAAAGGAGGATGCTGTAGGATGAGCAGTCTCAGGCTATGGAGAAGAATGCGATCGCCTCCTCCAACTCCGAACCAACCCGGCCCCACCAGTCCGCACCGGCTTCCAGGGGTTCCGGTTTCCCAAACTGTCAGCACTGAGAGTTTAGCCAACCGCTATCGGACCGGCGGGCAGTCGCGAAGGGTCTTGGAACCAGCGGATAACTGTTGGAACTGGCAGTTATCTGGGTGGGACCGATGGTGGGACCGATGGAGTTGGACGATAACTGTCGGAAGTGACAGTTATCTGATGAAGACCAGGACCGATGGTGGAGGAGAATCACCGCTCAGAAAACCGCCAACCCGTTGCGGACCGACCGACTGAGGTAGTTGAATTAAGTCGCCATCTTGGGGGCGATCGAGACTTTTCCCTTAAACCAGTGAAGATAAGGTTATGACGGAATCAAACCAAACACCTGAAGAAGCGAAAATTTCTCTGATTCAACGGATTAAAAGAGGTGAGAAGAATCTGAGCGGGATTGACCTGAGCGGGGTTGACCTGAGCAGGGCTAATCTGGACGGGGTTGACCTGAGCGGGGCTGACTTGAGCAAGGCTAATCTGAGCGGGATTGACCTGAGCGGGGCTGGCCTAAGCAAGGCTAATCTGAGGGAAGCTAATCTGAGTTCGATGGATTTGATTTTAGCTAACTTGAGTGGATCTAACTTGAGTCGGGCTGAGTTGAGTGGAGCTAACTTGGGTGGATCTAACTTAAGTTCGGCTAACCTGAGTCGGGCTAAGTTGAACTCGGCTGACTTGAGTTGGACTAAGTTGAATTCGGCTGACTTGAGCTGGGCTGACTTGAATGGGGCTTACTTGGATTCGGCTGACTTGAGTGGGGCTAATCTGAGTTGGGCTAATTTGAACTCGGCTGACCTACGTTTTGCTAACTTGAGTAGGACTAAATTTGAAAATGCCACAGTTACCCAAGCTCGTTTTGGACAGAATGAAGGCATTGACGAAGCTCTAAAAGCGGACCTCATCAAGAGAGGGGCAAAATTTTAAAGATACTCCAGGAGATCGCTCCTCCGTCCTAACCCCCGTCTAACCCAGCACCTTCCCACGGTTAAAGCGAATCGCCTCCCCCGATAACTGTCAGCCCCAACACTTATCGGAGCAAACGGATAGCGGACTGTCGATGCGCCTCCCGGTAACTGTCGGCTTTGACACTTATCCCGCGAACCTGGACTAGATGCGATCGCCAACTGTTAGCCGTGGCAGTTATTGGGGCAAGCTGGTATTGGACTAGCGGGGCGATCGGCCAGATAGCCGAAAACGCCGAGCTACTGCCGCCCAGTGACAACGGGTTCACAAATCGAAGGAGTGGGGAGAGAGTCAGTGCGATCGAACTCAACTGCTCTAAACTAAGTAAATCTAAATAGAGATGAAAAATGACTCAACCTGCTCAACCTACTGATTATCATCATTGGCAGTATTTTTTGGCTTTAGAAAATGATTTGATTAATGTATCACGTTATATTGAATTTAGTAAAGTTACTGAAGTCGATAGTAAGAATGCTAAAGTATATTCTATTGAATTAGTTAGGATATTTTTTGCGGCTTGTGCTGAATGCGAGAATATCGGTAAAAGTCTTGCCCATATAAGAAAGGGTGACCTTTATGACATTAGCGATGAAATATTTTCTTTGGGGAACACAAATTATGCTATAATACCTTTTCAACAAATTTCCTGTCCTGCTCATAGTTTAACCTTTACTCCTTGGCAGAAATGGTCACTGGATAAAATAAACCACCCAATTACTCTGCCCAGACTGGTTTACCAACATCCTGCATGGTGGACACACCACAATAATGTAAAGCACAATCGAGTCACCGCTTATGAGGAAGCTAACTTATTGAATACTTTAAATGCTGTTGCTGGTTTAATGTGTTTGCTATTCCATGATATATTCAATGATATGGGAAGGTCTATCCCTCTAGAAGAATTAACAAGGAAAGGTTATGCTAGGGGTTACACAATAAGTCTTCCTCCTTCCTTAGCACCAAAACTTTTCATTCCTCAAGAATCAGGTATAGGATTTGGTGGTCAAAATTGGACTTGGGATGAATATAGTTAGTCATTCAAGAAGTAGGAGATATGTCAGTTTTATTGCATTTAAGCTGTTGACTGTCTAAATTAGGAAGCAGAAAATTATGAAACTCTTGGAATGCAGGCATCTCGCTCGCTAGAAGTACCCAGTTTAAATGCCAAACAGCTTACCAATTAAAGTATTTACCTTATCTAACTGGAGACCAAAATGGCTATTATTACTGATTATCATCACTGGGAATATTTTTTGAGCTTAGAAAATAATTTGATTAACTTGTCACGCTACATTGAATTTAGAGGGGTTGATAATCCAACAAGTATTAATGCTTGTGCATATTCTATTGAATTAACTAAAATATTTTTAGCCGCTTGTGCTGAATGCGAAAACATTTTAAAAATTTTAGCTCCTTGTCCTCCTTCAATCACTAAAGAAAAATATAATATAAAGAAAATTAAAATTAATTTGGAAGATAATTTTAGTCCAATTTTCAATCAATTGGTTGATACTAATATTTATTTACCTACTTACAATATTTGTTTTAATCCTTGGCAACATTGGAAAACTCAAGATTCTCCTCCTAGATGGTGGTCAGCGCATAATAGAATAAAACATAATAGAACTCAACCTGGACAGTGAAAAGTTCTATGAGATCATTATCAAGGGGCTTTTAACGGTCCAATGCGTCTGTGTATGGCCATCTGC
>NZ_JAJENT010000338.1:0-224 GCF_035615515.1 Phormidium sp. CCY1219 | reverse complement strand
GTTTATTCCAGCGATTTATATAGTTTGGGATTAACGGGGATTTATTTGCTCACGGGGAAAATTCCGCAAGAATTGGAAACGGACCCGCAGACGGGAGAGATAATTTGGCGAGTTCATGCGCCTACGATTAGTCCCACATTAGCGGGGATATTGGATCGGGCGATTAAGTCTCATCCGCGCGATCGCTTCTCTAGTGCTCGGGAAATGTTAGATGCGATCGCCGC
>NZ_JAJENT010000337.1:0-30692 GCF_035615515.1 Phormidium sp. CCY1219 | reverse complement strand
GCAACGATGTTGTAGGTTTCTTCCTCTTGTCCGAATTTGTAACCGTAGTTTTGAGATTCGGTTTCGGTGGTTTCGCGCACCAGAGAGCTGGTAACGAGAGAACCGTGCATGGCGCTGAACAGAGCACCACCGAACACACCAGCAACACCCAGCATATGGAAGGGGTGCATCAGGATGTTGTGCTCGGCTTGGAACACCAACATGAAGTTGAAGGTCCCGGAGATGCCCAAGGGCATACCATCAGAGAAAGAACCTTGGCCGATCGGGTAGATCAGGAACACGGCGGTAGCCGCAGCAACCGGAGCGCTGTAAGCCACGCATATCCAGGGACGCATACCCAAGCGGTAGGACAGTTCCCACTCGCGGCCCATGTAGCAGAACACACCGATCAGGAAGTGGAAAATCACTAACTGATAGGGGCCGCCGTTGTAGAGCCATTCGTCGAGGGAAGCTGCTTCCCAGATGGGATACAAGTGCAGACCGATCGCATTAGAGGAAGGAACAACAGCACCAGAGATGATGTTGTTGCCATACAGCAAAGAGCCAGCAACGGGTTCCCGGATACCGTCGATATCAACGGGAGGAGCCGCTACGAAGGCGATGATGTAGCAGACGGTCGCGGTCAGCAGAGTCGGGATCATCAGCACGCCGAACCAGCCGATGTAAAGGCGGTTTTCGGTGCTAGCGACCCACTCGCAGAACCGATCCCACAGATTAGCGCTTTCGCGCTGCTGTAAGGTGGTCGTCATAAGTTCTTATGATTGCTATTACGTTGTCAAGGTAGTCGGTAGTTGTTTTCCTACCGTGATTCCTACTTTACATCCTTTATAGATTTTTGTAAAGGGTTTTCAGAAAAAATTTTTGGATTTTTTTTAAATCTATAAATCGTTTAATAACTATTTGGCGATTTAAGCGAATGAAAGCCGCCAAAACCGTTCGGATTTAGCTGCTAAGTCGAACGGGAAAATTTTGCCGTAAAACCCTTGCCATGCAGTATTTTTAGCGCCAAATTTGCCACCGGAAAAGCGAGAATAATGTTCGTGAAGAACACTTTCACGGATCCCTTTTTTTCTGTGCCGGAATTCAAACTTTGCTAAAAATCGGTACATGACAATTTAGTTATTTAGTGAGTAAAAATGCCGAGTCTGAAAATTTCTCAGGATGAGGGACCTACCTCGGCGGTTTCGGGAGAGCAGAAAATTGGTGGAAGTTGGGGAAAAACGCCGAAAAAACCCCCAGGTTTCCACCAACCCGGGGGAGATTATCCGATGAATCGGGAAAATAGCCGAGGGATTCAACCGGGAGGCCACTTCATCTGACGTCCGCCGAGGATGTGTAAATGGAGATGGTTCACGGTTTGACCGCCATCGGAGCCGTTGTTGATGACCACGCGGTAGCCGTTGGTGAGTCCCGCTTGTTCGGCGACGCGCTTGGCGGTCAGCAGCAAGTGACCCATCAAGGCGTGGTTGTGGGACTCGGCATCAGATAATTTGGCGATCGCTTCTTTGGGAATCACCAAAATATGCACCGGTGCCTGGGGACCAATGTCATTAAACGCCAGACACAGGTCATCTTCATAAACGATATCGGCGGGCACTTCCCGGCGGATGATTTTACTAAAAATGGTTTCTGTGGGTTCAGTCATCATTCCCTCTGAGTGCTAGGTATGGGCGAGGGAGGCGGCAATGGGCACGGATGAAAATTAGCCCCCTCTCCCGCAGGCCAGATGGACCTCGACCATCTGCTAGTTGTCATCTTAGAGGAACAGTGCCCCCAACTCACCCCTGCGCCAGTTTGTAAAGAAATATTGCAAAGGGTTGCATTTTAGCCGCGATTGTGCTAATTGGAGGGCGATCGCCGTCGGCGATGGAAATACCACCGTAACGTCACATTGTCCCCCGACGGGGACTACTCCGTTCGGCTTACTTAAACCACCACCCCTGATTCCCCGACTCTTTAATCTTCACTTTAGCTTCTCCGACTTCACAGGTTTCACCTTTACGGCAATGACCTATGCCGATGATATCGTTCAATACAGCATCTACATCAACGATTGAAATTTTGAACGTTCCATCAGGAATGTCAGCACTAAACTTGCAGCGAAAAGAATCCGCACATTGGGCCGTTGAAATCAATTCAACCCGATCGCCGTCAGGCAGACATAAAGTGCCCACCAGTGGATTCGTGAGACAGATGGCAAGATCTGGCGCGCCTTTCCAGATATCCCATTCTTTTTCATTGGCTTTGAGTTCGTTAATTTCTACAGTAATCGTGGTTATTTCTGCGAAAGCCATCTGAGGATAGGTGACAACCACCCCAATCGACCAGACCAGAATCAGGAACAAAATTTTAATCAGTTTCATCAACTCGATCTTCCATGTAGGTTAAAATTCTGACAGTTTTAGCAGTCTAACGTGGAAATGAGAGGACATTTAGCGGCGCACTTGGATTGGGCTATCTTTATCGAGGCGTGAGTCACCATTAACTGAAAGGCGAGTGCTAACCGCAGAAAAAAATGGATTCGACATAGCAAGGGCGCAAAGTATTTGCTTTGATATAAGGGGGGGGGGGGAAGGCGAAGCCTCGAGGAGAACATAGATGCAGGGAAGCAGAGAAATGGGCAGAAGAGGGAGAGAGAATTAGGGATAGATTACGGTGTGAAAAGCACTATAACGACATGTCGATCGCCTGAAACAGTGCTTGAATGTGCTGAGCCTCTTCGGGATTTTGGGCTTTGTATAAGTGCAAGGCTTGACGATAGGCGGCTAACAACTGGCGGATTAAGTTTACCTTACCATTAGCGGTTTGTAAGTTCAACAATACCCAACCGAGGTTACGATAAGCGGGTGCGAACTGGGGATCGAGTTTGACCGCTTGTTCTAAATAAGTTTTCCCTGGATGCCACTGACCGAGCTTGCCCAAAACGGTTCCCAAACGATAACAAATCCAAGGATTTGCAGGGGTTTGTTGGTATCTTTCTTCATACCATTTGGCAGCAGTGGCAAAGTCATCGAGATGTTCGCAGATCAGCCCGCGATCGCGCGCCACCCAATCGGGAAGATTATCGCATTGACTGGCTAAATCGAAACTCTGACCAGAGGCGACTAGGTTGCCATTACGGTACTCGTACCACCCTTGCAATCCCAAAGCAACCGGACTATGCGGGACTTGGGCGACAAACGATCGCACTCGTCGCGCCACATCGCTGGCTTTTTTTGTCGTTACTTTATCCAATGCTGCGATCGCAAAGGGGTAAACCCAGGATTGTAACGCGATCGCCTTTTGGGGCGGTTCCTGCTGAGATTTAAAAATTGCTTGAGTCGCGGCCCTGACCACGAACTTCCACTGACGGCGGTGGAAAGCGACCCACGCTTGGACTCCCAAACCAAATGTAGAATCCGGGTCTAACCTTAAAGCTTCTTGGATGGATGTATCTGCAGATTTCCAATTGCCCTGCTTCCCCAGTGCCCAAGCGAGGTTAGCGTGCATCCAGGCGTCTTGTGGACTGAGGCTGAGACCTTGCTGTAACTGTTGCACGGCATTAGACCACTGTAAGCGGCGACAACTGAGCAACCCACATACGCCGTAGCTGCGCCCGTCCCCCGGTTGGAGTTGCATTGCCTTTCGCGCCGCAGCTTCAGCGCGATCGCCATCCAGATAGACTAACACCAGAGCCAATTCCACCGCAGCTTCTCCATTATCGGGTTCTTGCTGCAAACAGGTTTCGTAAGTGAGAACTGCATCAGTTAAATTCCCTTGCTTGAGGAAATCTTTCGCTTTTTGATGGCGAGGAGAAACCAGTTTGCCATTTAGGGCATCGATAAAATCCTCGGCGGTTTGGATGCGCTCTGTGATGGGAAAGCTCATTCCCCTTAAAATCACTCGTTCGATGTGCGGGCTGATGTTAGGGTTGAGTTTTCGGGGGGGAATCAGGGGATCCGGCTGACCTTGATGAAGGATGTTAGCGCGCTCGATCGCCTCACTGGGTAACTGTCCGGTGAGCAATTCGTACAGAGAAGCGCACAGAGAATAAATATCAGAAGCGGCCAAGCGCTTAGCGCGCAAGGAATATTGCTCGAAGGGGGCGTATCCTGGGCTGAGCGTGCGGGTCATGTTGCCGGTTTTGCCGGCGATAAATTCTCGTGCGGTTCCGAAGTCAATTAAAACCGCGCGATCGCCAGGTCCTATCATAATATTCTCCGGCTTAATATCCCGATGGAGTAATTGGTTTTGATGAACAATGCTTAACCCCTGAGCCACTTGAATCAAATAAGGAATAACTTGATGCTCGTCAAGGCGGTTTTGTGGTTCGATAAACTCAGACAGTGGCCTGCCCTCGATAAATTCCATTGCGATATAGACGGTGGAATTTTCCTCAAAACACTCATAAACCTTGACCACATGAGGGGATTGACAGCGCTGTAAATAAGCCGCTTCCTGCTTAAACTTATTAATTTCTTCCCTGCGGTCGGCGGGAGAAATTGACGTCGGCCAGAGTACGGATTTACCTTGTCGGTATCCCCCTTCCGGCCACAACTCTTTAATTGCTACGATCGCCGCGTTAGGACAGTAAGTAGCCTTGTAGGTAATTCCGAATCCTCCTTGACCGATCGCTTTTTCCAGTTTATAATTGCCCTGTTTGAGTAGGGTTCCCAGGGGAAGCTGAAGTCCGGATGCAGGAGAGGGTAAAGGGGTCTGGGGACTGAGAGAGGTGCCGCAGACGATACAAAAGCGATCGCTTGGGGCGTTGTCATGTAAACAAGAGGGACAGATATTCGTCATCATCGATCGTCTTGGTGAATGGATAGAGGATTTTTAAATGGAGATCGGATAAGATAGGGAGAATCGCTGTTTAGCCACAGTGCAAATCATGTTGCTGTCCTGACTGGGGGAGAGGAGGGAACCCGGCGTGAGGTCAGGGTGCAAATAATATGGCTCGCCTTCGGGATAATCCGAGGGTTCCCTCGGTATTACTGAGAAATTTTAAAAGATAGCTTAACTTTACCAAACGCGATTTCGTCACCGGGATTTAAAGGGGTGGGGGTGGTAATTCTGGTATGAAAGCGATGGTGTCCGTTTGGTTTGATAAAGGTTCCGTTTGTGGACCCGAGGTCTTTGACCATCCAACCCCCACTGTCGGGGTAAATTTTAGCGTGCTGAAGCGACACAGTTTCCCCACCGAAAAAGTGTTTGAGATCGATATTCACGGGGGAGTTATGGGGGTGGGATATGCCGACGATCGCGACGCCGTTTAAGGGAAATTCGGCTTGAGGGGGGTTGAGTTGTGTGGCACACAGACGTGGGGGAGTGGGTGGGGTGGTGGAGTTAGGCGATCGCGGATTTTGCCCGATCGCCTCAATTAAATCCCGAGCAGTTTGAATGCGTTGTTCAACCGGAAAACTCATGCCTTTCAAAATCACCCCTTCCAGGTGAGTGCTGATGTTCGAGTTGAGTTGTCGCGGGGGAACCAGGGGATCGGGCAATCCTTGAGAGAGAGAATTAGCCCGCTCTAATGAGGGGGTCGGTATAGTTCCCGTCAACAGTTCGTACATGGAAGCACATAATGCATAAATATCCGTAGCCGGGAGACGCTTAGTGCGAGAAAGATACTGTTCGATCGGGGCGTATTCTGGCGTGAGAATCCGGGTCATATCCCCGGTTTTCCCCGCGATAAACTCCCGGGCGGTGCCAAAGTCGATTAAGATAGCACAATTGCGGCGATCGAGCATAATATTTTCCGGCTTAATATCTCGATGCAGTAAATTATTCTGATGAACCACGGTTAAAGCATGGGCAATCTGGAGGGAATAGTGGATAACGCGCGCTTCTTCGATCGCTTTCTCCGCTTTCACCACTTGGGACAACGGAATGCCCTCAATGAGCTGCATAACCATATAAATAGTATCATTGGCTTCAAAACAGTCGTAAACCTTAGCAATGTAAGGGCAATTGCATCGCTGCAAATAAGCCGCTTCCAGTTTAAACTTTTGGATTTGTGCTTGTTGAGAAAGCGGGGAAATGTAAGCAGGCCAAACCAGGGAATTGCCTTGTCTGTATCCATTTTCTGCCCATAATTCTTTAATTGCCACTCGGGCATTGTTGGGACGATAAATAGCCGCATAGGTAATGCCAAATGCTCCTCGTCCGATAAAATTGGTAATTTGATAGGTTTCCTGTTTGAGGAATGCTCCCACCGGAAGATGAAAGCCCACGGAAGGGGTTAAGGAGGTTCTGCAGACGATGCAGTACCGATCGCCCGGGCTATTTTCGTGGAAGCAGGAAGGACAGGTATTCGTCATGGCTGAAAGTCAGAACGACGGCGGTAAGAAAGGAACTCAAGGGTAATTGGAATTGCTTTGGAAATTAACTTCCACAGGAGTGACGCGACAGCGCAATGCCAATAGAGTAGCGTTATCCGGTGCGCCGCGTTGCAAAACTCGGGCGATCGCAGTATTCACAGCGGATTGCAATTCCGTGGATGGTGAGAATAGTTCCATCAGTTCGCGATCGCCGATCGAATCCCACACGCCATCGGAACATAACAATAGCACATCTCCATCGTGCAATTGGATATCCCCAATGGCTTGCACGTAACCGTGAGGAAGCTGTTTTTTCGACCCCAAGGATTTAATTAGCACATTGCGATCGGGATGTTGCTGACTTTCCTCCACGGAAATTTGACCGCTAGCAACCAGCAGCGCCACTAACGAATGATCTTCACTCAATTGGCGAAGGTCGCCGTTGCTGAGCAAATAAATGCGACTATCGCCCACATGAGCGATCGCCAACCTGCGAGACTTCGCCAACACTAAACTTAAGGTCGTTCCCCCATTGTTTACCGCCTCCGACACCTTAGCATTGGCACGTTCAACCAGAGAAACCAGCCATTCGCTTCCCATCTCCGGATTGCGTTCCTCTTCCTGGTGCAATCCATCCAGAACCGTCTTCACCGCCAACTGACTGGCGAGTTCTCCGCGCGCCATTCCTCCCATTCCATCCGCCAGGGCCGCTAAAACTATCATATCTGACTGACCCGATTCAATCTGGGCGATTCCGTAACTGTCTTCATTGTGCAATCGTCGGGGAGAAAGGCCCACGGTGGATTCACTGGCGATTTCCCAGCTCACGCGATCGCCGCTCAGGCTATTGCGAGTTTCGATCAACAAACTTCGCAGTTGTGCTAAAGAAAAGCGATCGTCAGGAATCGGAGACAGGGAGAGGGAGAGCAGTTGGGAAAAACGGGGAATCGAACAGTCTTTCAAGTCCAGCGATCGCTCGCCCGCCAGCGATCGCCCATAAAGCGCGTGATACAACAAGGCACCTACGGTATAGGTACTCGCTTTCTCACTCGGGAGGGGAGTGGCGGCCAATTCTGGAGCGCAGTAGGTTCCCATTAATCCGGAAGTCAATGTTGTTCCCTCGGGATAAGCGCAGGTCAAATCGAAACAGCGAATCGGTTTACCGATTTCGAGAAAATCCGGGTCTAGGTCGATCGTACACCAGCGATTTTGATACAAATACCACAACAACTGACAAATTTGGGCGGTGGTGGTTAAAGCATTCACTGGGGTGGGAGAATCTGCCAACCACTGACGCAAAGTGCGTTGGGAATCGGGAAAAGCAGTGAGCAACACTAAGCGATCGCCGTCATCCCCGGGAAGCGGTTCTTCCGGATAAAACTCTTCTTCCAGATAGTCGCTCTGGTTGGCGAGTTCTCCAGACTCGGCGGAATCTGGCTCCCTCCCCGTCATCGTCTCCTCACCGGAATCGGCTGGAACGCTCTCACAAGTTTCGGCAACATCTGGCTCCTCTTCCCCGGTGATTTCCGCTTCCCCGGTGATTTCCGCCTCCTCTGTGGCGGTTTCTCCCTCTACGGTGGAAGGCGCTAACGGTTCTCGCTCTTCCCGGAGAGATAGCACCGGTAGGGTCAATTCCCTTTCCCGTTGACTGGGGAGGGAAACCCACTCCTCGGGGGCATTCTGCACCCCCGTCTCTACCGCAGCCGGAGGAGGTTCACAAAGTTCTGACAGGTGGGCAACCCGGGTTTGTGCGAGTAAAGGAGCGACCAATGCATACTCTCCCAAACCGTCCCGCAGTTGTAACTCTTGTTGCAGCAAACCGCTGGCCGGCCCGACTCGCAAGAGGCCCATTTCACCACTTCCGCTCTCTTCCGGGTGGAAACGCACCTTGAAATAGCGAATGTGACCGTTGCGTTGACCGAGATTTTCCAGAACAGTTACCGAAAACTGTCCGATTTGTAATGAAGTGTTTTCTGAAATCACGATGTTGCTTGATAGTATCAGCTAGTGAAGTTATAGTGGTTCTCAATCCTTCTGAGAGGGCTTGACGGTAGCCGCCCCGCCTCCAAACTGGAGGGGCAATTGAGGCATTCCCTCTACCGGAAAGACTGGGACGGTTTTCCGGAGGAACTGCGGTGAGATTTACCCTGCAGTTCATCCGGTGATTTTGCCTTAAGAAGTTTGAAAGGTGAATTGAACCTTAGCAAAGGCCACTTCGTCACCGGGATTTAAAGGGGTTGGCGTGGTAATTCTGGCACCAAAGCGACTTCCGCCTTTGGGTTTGATAAAGATACCGTTGGTAGAACCCAGGTCTTTGACCATCCAACCGCCACCGTCAGGGTAAATTTCGGCGTGGTGACGGGATACTGTGTCCCCGCCGACAAAGCTTTCCAAATCGATATCCACAGGTCCGCTGTCCGAGTCGAATATCCCCACGAGGGATACATTGTTTAAAGCAAATTCGACTTGCGGGGCGTTGGGCTGTTTGGCCACCAGACGCGCCGGGGGTGGGGTGGTGACGCTGGCGACGGTGGGGGTGGCTGGAGCTTCGGCGGTTTCCAGGGGCGGATCGGATGGTTCTGGAGGGGCGATGGGCACGACTTGCGGCTCGGAAACGGTGGTGGGCGGTTCCGGGGCGGGAGGCGCTGCTGCGTTCAATTCCGCACCGCAGGCTTCGCAGAATTCTGCATCGGCGGGATTGGTATCGTAGCCACAGCGGGAACAAGTGATAGACATGGTTGGATCTCCGAATCAAGATTGGGATGTCAGGGGTGGCTGAATTGCGATCGCCACAATTCAGCAGTGGGCTAACTGAATGTTAGGTTTCGGTCATTTTGCGGATTTGTTCTTCTGAGAGACCGTCATTAGCGGTGTCGGTCATTTTCACGGTTTTACCTTTGGCACCCATTTTCACGGTTTTACGGGTTCCGGAGGAGAGTTTTCGGGTTTTGCGGACTTCTTCAATGCTAAGGTTGAGGGATTGTAACATGGCATCGTTGCCGATTTTGACGGTGACTCGTTTGGCGGTTTCGAGAAGTTGTGCGGCTTGTTCGGGATTGCGATCGGCCACGGCGGCGGCGCGATCGACCAGTTGAGAGATGTTGCGCTGTTGTACGTAGCCCATGACTTCGGGATTGGGTTGGGCCATTCCTCCTTGTCCGGGCACAAATTGGACGATGAGATTTTGTGGGAGCAGTTCCCCCCGTCGCTGAATACCGGGAACATCGTAAGTTAAACCCAGTTGGGCGATGCGAACCCGCGCGCCGGCGCGGCTATCAATATTGAATTCTAGGATAAAAATGGTATCGTCATTGGCGAGGGCGCTACCCATCAGATAAGGTTCTGCATCCAGAGGGATATCGGCGCGATCGGGATAAACGCGGCTGAGTCGTTCCAAGGTTACGCCTTTGACGGTGCGAATGCTGAGTTTGAGGTTGTTGATGACTTCGGATTGTACTTGTTGGACTTCCTCGAAAATTTTGGTGGGAAGTTCGGAAATGGCAATATCGGTGGTGCCATTGTTGCTGGCTGTTTCGACGACGTTAAAGATTTTTCCTCCCGTGCGATCGCTCAAGTGGTCTAACAAGTCTTCGTTGTAGTCGCCCACGCCTAAGGCGGCGATCGGAATTCCCGCTTGGGCAAATTGTACCGCTAAGTCTCGACAGTCGCTTTCGTCAAAGGTTTGTCCGTCGGTGAACAGGAGGGTGCGCCGACTGGTGAGATCGCAGTTTTGTAGCAGGTTGAGCGCTTGTTGCATTCCCAACGCCATCCGAGTACCGCCGCTGAACGATCGCAGTTGTCCGATCGCACTTTGCAGCGCCGCAGTATTTGTGGCCACAGTTAGGGGCAGCAAAACCGATGCGCTATCGTCAAACTGCACGATGGCGATGCGATCGCGCGGGTCAGCTTGGCTGGAATTCACCAGGCGATCGAGCGCTTCGATAACTACGTCGATTTTCGGTTTTCCCACCGTGGTCTCACTGTACATCGACCCACTGGTATCGATAACAAAGGTGAAGGTGGTCGAGGGACGACTGGCGGAAACCTCGGCGTGGGGACGCAGTTTCAGCATCACAAATAATTTTTGCCCCGCTTTGTCCGCCGCGAGGAATTCGAGATGGGGAGTGATGGATACATCAAGCATAGTGTTTCCCTCGGTGATTCTAATCAAAGTTTAATGGCGGAAACGCTCCACCTTGGGGAGAAATTTGCGAAAAGTCTGGGGGGAACAAATCCGGAATCGATCGCTCTCCCGGATCCTGCAGTCGATTAATTTTCTCGAATTCAATCGGGGGTAAATCCAGGGTCAACCGGGTGGACCGATAGCCTTCTTGGATATCTTCTACCCAAGTTTTCACAATTTTTTCAAGGTGGACATCGTTAATCGAACAAGCCGTTTTCTGTTGCAGAATCAATCGCAGTTCTTCGCGAAATTCTGCCCGATTAAACAAGCGTTCGGGTTGGTTTTCTTCTTCGGTGTTTAAATCCAGATGATGAGACACATCATCATTGCCATTGGATTGCGGATCGGTTTGCAGCTTTAAGGTGTATTGAACCATAAAACTCAGTTGCATGGCTGCATTTTCTGGGACTTTATCGCATTTATAGGGTTTTTTCAGATTGGTGAGGTAGAAAGAACGGCATAAATCCAGGAGTGCGTTCGAGATTGCAATCGGCGGTAAAAATGCGATTCCTGCTTAAAGCAAGACGGGATAAATTTCATCTCTACCCAGGGGATTTCCCGGGCACCCGTCCCGATTAAAAAAGAGTTGATTTGCGGCATAAATACTGGTTTAGTTTGCGGTTTATCATGGGATTTATCCTGGGTTTTAATGTAAGTTATAGGTCAATTTTTTTGCTGAATTTCCAAGGAAACGGTTCCAAACTGGCGACGAGAGCCATTGGGAAGCTCTTGTCGGAAAATTTTCATGTTTTGGTATTTGGGGAGTTGTTGAATGGCAGGGTCGAACTCTAAAATAACCTTTCCTTCTTCTACAAACAGGCGGGCGAACTTTTCCGGAAATCCTCCATCTTTGGGTAAATAAACGTGAGCGGTTTGGGCACTACCGATTTCGATGGGTTTTTTGCCTAGGGAAATGGTGGTAAATTCTGATTCGGTCCAGCGAACCCACAACACTGCTTCGCGATTTAACTGTTCGATCGCGGCGATCGCCAATCCGATACAAAATCCCAAAATTGCCGCGCCCGCTAACCGCCCTAACACTACCCCCACTACTGCATCCAGCAGCAGAAAGCCGATCGCCCCTAAAATCCCCCCGATCGCTCCCGCCATTAATGCTTTGTCCCGAGGGAGGTTGGGCACGAACAGAGACATGCCGCCACCTACCAGGGTTCCCAGGAGGGTCCACCCCGTCAAGCGCGCTACAAGAGATAAAGCGGGGAGGTAAACCGTGGGGAGGAATGCGAATTGTCCCACTGCTCCTCCGGTGAATCCGGCGAGGAACCCACCACCTCCACCCACCAGTCCTTCTCTGCGCGTTAGCAGGCGACGGCGAAGGGTGCGGTTTTGTCCCACAATTAAGGCGATCGCCGTTCCCAAGGCTAACCATCCGGTCCACACGCCGATGCGGAATATACCAAATATCAAACCATAGTCCCCGCTGCGGTCTGATTCGACCAGTTGCTGTCCGTAAATTACCCTTTCGGCGGCGCGGAAGGCGTTGTCAATTTCTCCGGAATTGGCGTAAAATACCAAGTCGCGATCGCCGGTGAGGGAAATCAGATAGTTGACTTTCGCATCGCCGGTTCCCACCGCCA
This sequence comes from Phormidium sp. CCY1219, assembly GCF_035615515.1. Taxonomy (GTDB): domain Bacteria; phylum Cyanobacteriota; class Cyanobacteriia; order Cyanobacteriales; family Laspinemataceae; genus CCY1219. The sequence continues at coordinate 18,615 of NZ_JAJENT010000337.1, read as the reverse complement.
CTAGATTAATCCCCGCTTGTCGGATTTGTCTGGCGATGGATCTGGCCCTAGCTTTGTTATTGGGTTGCCCGTCGGTAAACAGGAGAATATTCGCCCCTAAGTTAGTATTTCCCAGCACAGAAGTTGCTGCGTTGAGACCTTGGTCTAAGTTGGTGGTTCCGGAGGTTTGCAGATTGGCGATCGCTTGTTGCACTTCGCTTTCTTCCGCGTTTAAGTTCGTCAGAATTCTCGCGCTGCTGGCAAATTCCACCACCCCTAACTCGTGAACCTTTAAATCTTGTCGGTCCACAAATCCACTCGCCGCCATTTGCACTTCCGATAGTTTTCCCCCGCTCATGCTACTCGAGGTGTCGATCGCCAGAACCACCGCTTGCGGTTCTCTCCCCGGCGGACGATGGGTCAGCCACAGCCACACTTCCCCTAAAATTGTGGCGGCGACCAGACATCCGGTTCCTCCAAACAGTCCGAAAACTAACGGTTTCCGTAACTTCTCCGTGAAAGTTCTATACAGGTTGCCTACCATAGTTCGCCCTCCAAATTTGCCGTTGCGAATCGCACTGTTTAAAAGAATTGCTCGATTTTACTAATTTTCCACCTTCTCCCCATTTTTTCCACATGATTCTCCTCCTCAAAAATCCTCTTCCGCCTCTTGTTTGAGCCATTGACTCCATTTCCAAAATGGCAAAACTCCTCCCATTCCTAACAATAACAATACAACCCCGGTCATCGATAAGCGCGTTACCAGAGGAAGCGATCGCCCAAATACGGTAATCGTATAAGATGCCGATTGGGTCTGGATTGTCTCTCCATTCACTTTCGCTTCTACCACCACTTCGTGTTTCGACCCGCGTTCCGCATTCGGTTGTAGGTAAACCAGTTCGTATTCTCCTAACAAAGCATTGAGAAACACTTGCAGCGCCTCGGCAATTTCGTCCGCATCTCCGGAAAATTCGGCAACTCCTCCCGATACTTCTGCTATTTCGCGCAAGCGCTTCAAATCTACAAACTCTTCGTCGGGAATGGGGTTATACGGTTTTTCTACGGTTTGGATATCTTCTCGGGTGGCGGGTCGTCCCAATCCGTACTTTGCGCCTAATTGTTCTGGGGTTAATCCATATCCCAGAGTGTGAACCACAATGTTCTCGTGACGGAGAAGTAAATTCCTTAACCCCTGGAAATCCCGTTCTTCGTTCGGTTTGTTGTGATAGCCATCGGAGAGCAAAATTACCGAAAGTCGCGGTTCCGGTTTCGGGGAATCTTCGGGGACGTAAAAGTTAGGGTTTTCTTCGTCACCCAATAAGCGAATCGCTTGTTTTAAGGGGTCGTAAATATTGGTAGATGCACAAGGAGTTTGCGACGCCAGGTAATCGAGTAAGTTTTGTTGCTTGATGTCGTTGGCGGGGAAAAATCTGTCGGCGATCGCATCCTGGGTCACGGGATAACCACCACAGTCTCCTCCACCTTCCCCAAATGGTACAATGGCTACCCGCGTATCCCCGCCGCGATCGCTCATTTCTGCAATAAACCGGCGCGTTGCTTGAATCGCTCCTTGCAATTTGGTGACTCCGCTACTGTCTGCTTGCTGCATACTCCCGCTAAGGTCAATCAATACCACAATCCATGCAGGCGGTGGCACGGTTTCTGTGGGACTTCGCCAGTCTTCTATGTCTACCGGTTTGTCATCGACGATCGCCTGAAAATTGCTTTCACCCAGTCTCATTTCCGGACGTCCTCCATCGGTGGTGACTTTCACCCGCAGGGTGATTTCCTCCTCATTCAGTTGCGGGCGACCCACAATTTCTGCGCTTTGTCCGAATGCAGGGGAAATCCCAAATACCGCGATCGCTAATCCACTAAGCCATCGGGTCGAGAAAACGATTGTAGAAGACCAATCGATAGCATTTCGGCGCTTCGATATCCTCTTTATCCACGGTGTAGAAAGTAATAACATAGTTATGCTTCAAAGACACATTTCGACGGGTTCCGAGTCGCGTTCCGTTAATCGCAACCGTGTAAAAAGACTTGGCGTTGGGAATCAAAACGGCTTTTTGGCCTGCTAGTTTGATATCCGCCGCATGAAGCGGGAGGTGAGGAAGACAAAGGTTGGCTACAGGGGCAGAACCGACGCGAATGATGCCTTTCACGGGAAGTTCGATGGAAATACCTTCCTCGATTTCATCTTCCGCCTCCTCTTCTGCTTGAGAGCGATAACTGATAAATTTGACCAGGGCGCGATCGATTCTGGGATAGTTTTGCAGTTTAATGGTTTTTTGCGGGTCGATATCGCCATAGTCTTCTCCTTTGTATTCAAATCCTTTTCCCGCTCTCAACGCCGGAATATAACTGGGAGAGAGATTGGTAATGCTAAAGGCAATTCCCAAACACAATCCCAACACCGCAAACCCTAACGGATCTTCGTAGGGTTTGAAGGCTACAGGCATTGTTCCCAGGGTTTGGCGAATTAATTCAAATATACTGGCGGCGATCGCACTGGCGAGACTGGCGGCGATGATGCTCAGAATCAGCCGTTGTCGAAAGCGTTTCGGGTTTCCTGCCTCTAAACTGTGCCACCGCCAACTTAACCCTTCCGCAACCCCCACCGAGGCCCCCACTACCAACCACCCGAAGATGCGAACCACAAAAGCGGGAACTTTAATTTGCGGCGCAAACAGGATTTGGGAAATACCTCCCGCTACTAAACCAGAAACCAGTCCCACTCCTAAAGCTATCAATAGGGGAATTCGCAGCATCCGCAAGCTCAGTTGCGGGCGGGTGGGGTTGCTGACGAAAATTTCGTTTGCCACACTACCAATCGCCAGGGAAATGGCAATGCAGGGAAACAATACTACTTCGCGAAAGGATTTCAGCCAGCCCAAATCGCTGAGAAACACTTGTCCGATGTTCCACCCTAAAAGAGCGGAAGTTATGCCTGCAAGGATGTAGAGATAGGGTCTCATGGTTGGTTAGTTGGTTGGGGTTGAGTTTGAAGGGGATTCGGATTTTGATAAGCCTAAGTCTTTGCGAATATCGCTTTCTAGTTGCTTGGCTGTGTCTTCATCGATTTCTCCAGATTCTGCAGGGTGTTCTGTAGCTTCTCCTTTTTTATTTTGGGTGTATTTTTTAATTGCTTCCCTAAATTCCCTCCATGTACTTTCATTTTTTCTTATATTATTGTACCATTCCTCATTTGTTACACCTCCCTCAATAGTTGTTGGTAAATCAAGGGTTTTTCTAATATAAAAAAGAACTATTTTTTCTGTGTCATCAGCATTGATTGTCAAATATTTTAATGGCAATTCCTGTGCGTCTGTTTTTTTATTGATAATGGCTTTTAATATTTCAACTTTTTGGCTGGGGTTTGATTGATTATTCAGTTGTTCTTTTAAATCCTCAGACAACTCATCTTTGATATTGCTAATCTTTTGGTAACTTCTAGTGCATTTTCTCTCCTCATCAACATTGGATTCGTCAAATTTGCAATCATTTTTTGTGGGTGAGGGTGATGGTGTTGTCGTTGCTGGTGCAGTCGATTCCTGATTGTCTTCTTTACTGCTTGTGTTAGTTAAAAGAGGGTGACTAAACCATCCCAAACCAAAGGCACCAAATAACATAGCTACAATAAAAATTTTAGGCATATAAAACTCTACCAATTCAACTGATTTTAACCCAAGAATATAAACGCAGTCTGACAAATCTTTCTGGCTTGCGATCGCCAGTCCGAAAACCCGACACTCCCATCGGTGAGGGCCGCTTATCGTTTCAAAGATAGGTTTGGGAACGTTACCTTGGGCGATTTGATAAAAAATGGCAGCCATTTTTAAGCTTCCCATACTCTCAAATAACTTCGCCAACGGTAAATAGTTAGAATTGCGGGATTGGGTGGGAACTTGCCAAAACCGCATAATATCACCGAGCAACTGTTCCCATTCCGGATATTTCGTTGCTTGAAAGGAAACCCCTTCTCTGCGACCAATATAGTCTGGTAGCATTGTGATATCGGTTTCCATCTCAGAGCGCAGTGACGAGTCGTAAGCCTTTCGCCAAATCCCGGGATAGGAACCGCCTAATAACAAGGTAGCTTCTGCGAGGATGGGCTGTTGTTTGACCAACCGATCCATGACAATGCAAATGCCTTGCTTAATTTGTTCGGTCAGGTTTGGGCAATCCTGAGTAAAGTTGGGAACTTGTTGTAAAATTGCTTGCTGAAACTCACAAGATGCGATATAATATCCCTCGGATTTTTTAGTTTTATAAAGCCATTTTAAAAAATCTGGCAAAAACCCGGGAAGTAACATTGCTTTTAAGCTTAAAAGCCGGATTTGATTGGTGCCGTAAATATTTTGGGTTAAGGCTTCAGTTGCTCCTTGATTGTTAAACAAAGACTGCCAATATTTTTCATCGATTTGTGGGTGGTTGAGGGCATTTTCTAAAGCCGCAATATGTTTGGCCTTCACGCGACCATTCATTACCGCACTAATCGCAGTTTTCAGACTTTGTTCTCCACTCACCACCGCCGACTGACGGGGACGCTGGGATAATGCTTGTTTGAACACCGCTGACCCTCGAGGGTCAGCGGGATAAATGATTTGAAAATACTCGGGACGTTCTAGGGCGGCGACTTTATATGCCCAAGAACGCTTCCCAATGGTGGGCAATTCTTGGGTCATCTGATTTAATAACAAGGGCGTACAGGGTTGAGATGCGGGAATCACAATCGGCGGTCTGTTGCCAAGCATTCTCCGCAATTCCTCTTTTATGGGCACCTGGGCCGGGGTGAAACTCACCCGATGGGATTGTCCGATGGTTTTGGTGTCAAAAGGATTGAACACCTGCGATTTGTTCCACCAGCGTAAAATCGCCTCAATGCCTGCTTCGGCGCGACAAAGAAAGTAACGGTAAAGGGAGACGCCGCGCCCGCGATCGTCTCGACCTCGGGTCACTACTGCGACCACTGACCAGGTTTCCCCATATCCGCTGATTTCTCGCCCGACGATCGCCGGTTCTTGACTCGTGGTTCCTTCTGCTAAGGCAAATTCCCGATTGGCGATCGCCTCTTCCACCGCCGGGGGAATCGGGTCGATGGTGCGGTTCATATACTTCCCGGTAAATCCCCCCGATTCCCACCCCCGGGCAGTGGGTTTTACCTCAATCCCGGTACTAAATTCGTGAATCTCTATCCAATGCGCTGCGTTCATGTTCTCTTAAATAATGAAAGGTAGGACACTGAAAAACCAACCCTAGTCGCGATCGAGGTCTGAGTGACGTTCGCCGGTACATAGCCAGTAAATCGGCGCAACCAAGCCAAAAGGTCGCCACTGTCTGGGTTTTTTAATCACCGAAGCGGTTCCCGATCGCGATCGCTGCAATTGTTTCGAATTGGGTTGGGGATACTGTTGTCCTAAAATCCCAAATGCAGAAGTCGTAAAATACTCCACTCTCCCACCGCTACTTTGCCAGGTTTCCAGTTCGGCGCACAGTTCCCTAAATCTGGCTTTCGCTAATTTTTCCGGTTGATGTCGGTTCACCCACAGTTCGCACTGTTCGCATTTGCTCAACACCAACGCAATTCGCCGTTGTCGCAATTCCATATCAGCGCGATCGAGTTCCATCAACAGTTTCTCGACCCCCATCGCATACTCGCGGTCTTTGCGATGAGCGGTTCCATCCACCAGCAGCAGCAACCCGGTGGCCAAACAGCAATCTTCCAGATAATCCTCTAGCAGGGCGTCTCCACTTTTATAAAGAAGATCCGATAAAAACTCCCCCGCATAATCTTTGCAACTGATGTTCAGTTGAACCCGTTTCCCCATTGTTCGCAACCAGGACAAGCGCTCTTTTAACGAGATGCTCAAGGTATAATCTTTCACCGCATCGATGTCGGCGTCGAGGATGGTGGGTTCGAGTTCCAATCCCTGTTCTAGGATGTCTCGCGCTTTGTCAACCAGTTCTTGTCCCGCTTCGCCCACTGGGGTAACGCTTTCCACAGGACTGTCGACCCTGGCGTTGGGCCAGTACGCTAAGGAAGCAAGATAGGCGCTTTTTCCAGAACCGCGATCGCCGATGACGCGCAACACCGGCTCGCTGCTTAAGGTTGGCACCGATGCGGGATTCGAAACAGGGGTGTTTTTTTTGCGAAATAACATATCAACTCACTCAGAAAACTCAAATCTTTGCTGCATTCAACCAGCACAAGGGTTCGATGAGGTTGTAAGGTTTCCAACGCGGCGGATCCCGGAGAGTGGAAGCTCTCCCATCACTCCCTAAGGCATCGGTGCGGTTCGGTCGCGGGTCGTAACGTCCCAAAACCCCAAAGGTGGACATGGCGTAAAATCTGACATTCTGTTTTGGAATGGATTGTTTAATGGTTTTGAGGGTGTTTTTCAAGTAAACGCCAAATAGGTCGTTTTCCGGGTCCAGTCGTCCGGGCCAGATTTCTCCGCGTTCGCATTTGCTCATCACGATCGCGAGGCGATAGTTACTCAGTCGCGATCGCTCGTCCATCATGGTAAAAAACCGACTCATCAGGTCGCTGTAAAAGTCATCGGTACTGCTTTCCCACTCGGTAAACAGCAATAAGCAACCGCTCACATCGTTCATCAAGCATTCGTTTATGAATTCTGCGTGAATCGAATCTTCCTCAGAGGCGTGAAGAATTTTCTCGAATACTTCCCCGGGATAGTCGCGAAGGTTGAGTTGGATGGTGGTTTTCGGTTGGAATAGTTTCCCTTTGACGGTGATTTGAAAGGAGTAGTAAGGGAGGTCCTCCACGGTGTGAATCCGATCGCCGAGGCGGGTGGGATCCACAGGTAAGCCTTGCAATATCGTTTCTTTGGCTGTTGTCGCCAGGTTGCGGGCGTCATCGTTTAGGGGTTGGATGCTGTAATGGGTGCGATCGCCGCGATACTCGGAAAAGTAGGTGAGTCCGGCGAGATAGGTGGTTTTCCCCGCCGCCCGGGGTCCGATAATACAGATATTGCCCATTCACCGTTCTCCTTACAGGTCACTGCTGAGGTAGGTTCCTAAATAAATCCAGGGAAGTTCTAGGAGTTCGCGGTTGTAAATGCTGGTGATAAAACACCGCACGGTTAAACCGGAGGTGGATTGATTGATTTGAGCGATTTGGGATTTCACGGGACGGAAAAATCGCTTGAAAATATAGTCATTGCGTTGGTTCCAGTTCATCTGGGAACTGTGCGGATGATAGGCCAGTTTTTCTGCTTCCCGTTTCAGGTCGATTCCTTGGATGAGGTCGGCTTTATTCAGACATAGGGCGATATGCTTCGCGTTAGGACAGTCATAGCGGAAAAATTTAACCCAGCGATCGAACCGTCGCACCCATTGCTGTTGGGTGACAAAGTTTTCCGCCTCGATCTGCCGGTCTTGACGAATGATTTCCCGGTAGGGAGGGACAACCAGTAGCACTCCCTGACTACTCTGAGCCGTTTCCACAAATTTCGTCCACTTTTCCGGGTTGCTTTCTTGCCAGCTCGATCGCCAAATTTCACCGGGCGTATCGATCCAATTCGTGTAAATTTGTTTGCGCTGGGTGCGAAGCATGACTTCGATTTCTAACTTGCGATCGTAGGTGGATTGCTCCGCATCGGTGGCGGTGGTTCTCCCTTGTTCGTCGTCGTACAGCATGGCTTTCAGCACGCTGTACTGGGGAGACACAACGCTGACATAATGACTCTCGCGATGAGCGAGTTCGAGAGCGAGTGAGGTTTTACCCGTTTCGCGATCGCCAATATAGATAACGCCCATAAAAAAAAGTAACCGGGGAAATTTGGCTGAATAGTGAGGCAGTTCCACTGGCTAGGTTGACTTCAAGAATTATATCATTTCTTTGCCTATTTATTTGCTGGTTTTACAAAATTTTACCTCAAGTTCACCCCCAGTTTCTTCTCGCAATTCTTAAGGATTTATAAAATCTTTCCAGAGGTGCGAAGCCGTTTCTCGCACTCCTCGGCGTCTCCCCCGCCGGTTTCAACTCCATCACCGATCGATCGCGTTTCTGGCAAAGATGAGATAATGGTTGGAACCCGGAGTGCGGAAAGCTTTCGGCATCGCTGTAGCCGGTTCCAACCCGGGCTGCGCTAACCCTTACGCCAACGCACTCCTGTCTCCATCCTTATCTATCTACCTCGCCAATCTGAGAAACGCTATAGCTAGGATTGTTGGTTGTTTAACAACCCTTCTAGTTCGGTGAGGAGTGTCTCTACTCGTTCCTGGGTGGTGGAATTTTGCCAAATCTCCTGATTCTGTTTTAGGCTCTTTTTCATTTGCTTATAGACCGCATCCAGACGAGTGGATAAATTACTGGCATTGGCATGGGTGGAAGTCTGCGACTCACTCATCCCTGCCACTTCTGCTTTGATGTGCTTTAGAGACCATTTGCCAGCGATCGCCTTTTCTAGCAACTCCTGCTGTTTGGCCGGTGGCTTCACTTTTGCGATCGCCTTCGCTTTGGTATATTCAATTCGCTGGGTGCGAACCGCTTCGAGCAGTTCCGGCGGTAATTTCAGCAGGGACAGTCGGCTTTTGACAAACGATTGCCAGTTCATCCGATTGAGGCTATCAAATACCGCCTTCACCTGTTGGGCCAAAAGTGTGGGATTGGCCAACAACGCTTCCACAATCTCCCCATTTTCTACCGTTTCTACGTTGGGCAAAACGTTTTGCCCAGATTTTTCCGGGGGTTGATGAGGGTTGGGCAAAACGTTTGACCCAGTAGAATTGTCTAAGAGCGAATTATCGTCTAGGTGCTTCAGACGATACAGCACTTGAGGCACTTGCGCGATCGGGCACTGGAGATTGAGTGCGAGCAATTGCAAGATGCCTTCCGTCTCTTCAATCGCATTTAAGTCATCTCGTTGGAGATTTTCCAGTAAGGCTATTTTTAAGGCTTCTGTATCGTTTAATTCTTGCACCACTGCTGGCGCTTCAGGGAGTTTTGCTCTCTTCGCTGCTTGATATCGTCGCTCACCCGCTACTAACTCGTACCGATTTTCTCCAATCGGTCGCACGATAATCGGCTGTAGGATGCCATGTTGTTTGACACTGGCGGTCAATTCCTCCATCGCCGCTTCGTCAAAGTAACTCCGGGGCTGAAACTTCGACCGAGAAATTCGCTCGAGTGGAAGTGTCACAGAGGCGGTCAAGCTCTGGGAAAGATATTGCGTATTGGGTTGGTTCATCTGTTTGTTTGTTAACTGCGTTCGACTCGCAACGGCGATCCGTGCTAGGCGATGCCTCTGGGTGCATCCTGCCAATGGCGGTGAGCTTCAGGTGAATTGGTCTTACACCACCCTTTCGGGCAGCCACTTGGTATGACTGTTCGTTTGACCGGTGACGGGATGAGCATGATAGTTTTCCCAATTGTACTTATATGGATCTATGGGAGGCATTTTGGGTTTTTATGCGATTCTATGGTTTTTGTAATAAAAGTTCATGGAATTGCGTCACCCCTGGGGTCAATAAGTTGCATTTTATAAGTGAAACATAGAGCGATAACTGCTGCAACCAACCCCTGAAATCACAATGCTTTCATTGCTACATGGGATAATGACCCAGGCGATCGCCGCACCATCGCCCCGCCCACCTGAATCCTCTGTCCGTCATTCGCACCTCACGGCGATCGAATCATTACACTCACCTGGATCGCCCACTCGCCCGGTTGTATCCAATTTGACCGATAATCTCTGGCTAACCACCGGAACCCGTTACAAGTTGGCGATATCCGATTGCAATTAGGCAATAAACTAAGGTGATATCAGCGTGAATGATGAAATTGCATTTTCCTTGGAGGTCCAGGTATGCGATTTCCCGCCGCCCAATTTTTGTAAAGAAATATTGCAAATGCTTGCATTTTTGCGGCAATTGTGCTAATAGGACGGCGATCGCAGCAGGGGTGGGAAAATATTAAGGAGTATTGCCGAGGGAGGCACTGGGCGAACAAACTGTAGCGATCGCGAGCACTATATAGATAATGCAGTTATTCTCAATCAACCGTGCTTGCAAGAGTCTGGAGTGCATCCCTAGTGGGAATTAACCCCGTCAAAGTCGGCGTAGAAGTAGACGTATCCGGTGGATTACCCGGAATCGTGGTCGTCGGACTGCCAGATACCGCCGTCCAAGAATCCAAAGAGCGAGTGAAAGCCGCCCTAAAAAATTCCGATTACGCCTATCCCCTGCGTAAAATCGTCATCAACCTAACCCCAGCGGACCTCCGCAAAGAAGGGCCGAGTTTCGACCTGCCCATCAGCGTCGGAATTTTAGCCGCCTCCGAACAGGTTAGCGCTTCCTTGTGCGGAGACTTCATGTTTCTCGGAGAAGTCTCTCTCGATGGTAGCTTGCGACCGGTGGCCGGCGTTCTCCCGATTGCCGCCGCCGCCAAAGACATGGGGATTAGCGGTTTAGTCGTCCCCGAGGGAAATGTAGGCGAAGCGGCGGTAGTCAAAGGGTTAGAAGTTTACGGTTGTCGCCACGTCTCAGAAGTCATGGACTTGCTGAACAACCCAGAGCGCTTCACACCGTTTAAAATTGATGGGCAAGCGCAATTAGCCAAGCAACCGTTTCGCGGATTAGACCTTAAAGACGTGAAAGGACAAGCGCATGCCCGCCGTGCGTTAGAAATTGCTGCCGCCGGGGGTCACAACCTGATTTTTGTCGGTCCGCCCGGGAGTGGCAAAACCATGTTAGCGCGACGGTTGCCCGGAATTTTGCCCCCACTCACCTTTGAAGAAGCCTTAGAAGTGACGCAAGTTCAATCCGTGGCGGGGTTGCTGAAAGACCGAGGCACCTTGGTGAGCGATCGCCCTTTCCGCAGTCCCCACCACTCCGCCTCTGGCCCGTCTCTCGTCGGCGGAGGCAGCTATCCGAAACCGGGAGAAATTTCTCTAGCCCATCGGGGCATTCTATTCCTAGACGAACTGACCGAATTCAAACGCGACGTGTTGGAGTTTCTGCGCCAACCCCTAGAAGATGGACAGGTGACGATTTCGCGAACCAAGCAAACCGTCAGTTTTCCGGCGCAGTTTACCTTAGTTGCCAGTACCAATCCTTGCCCCTGCGGGTACTATGGCGATCCGATCCAACCTTGCACCTGTTCGCCACGTCATCGGGAGCAATACTGGGCTAAACTCTCCGGTCCGCTAATGGATCGGATTGATTTGCAGGTGGCGGTCAATCGCTTAAAACCAGAGGAGATTACCCAGCAAACCACTGGAGAACCCTCAGAACCGGTGAGAAAGCGAGTCCAACTGGCACGCGATCGCGCTTCCGAGCGGTTTCAAGACCACCACATCAACTGCAATGCCGAAATGCAAAGCATGCACCTGCGTCAATGGTGCCCCCTAGATGACCCAACCCGCAATTTATTAGAAGGTGCAATTCGCAAACTGGGTCTCTCGGCACGCGCCACCGATCGCATTTTAAAAGTTGCCCGCACCATCGCCGACTTAGCCGGGGATGAGAATCTCAATACAATGCATGTGGCCGAGGCTATTCAATATCGTACCATCGACCGAATGCAATAAACCGTTATTTTTTGCCAGGAGATTTTCCCATGAACAAGTGTTTTGGTGTTTTGTTACTCAGTGCCGTTTTAGTCGGGGTTCCCCTGCAGGCGAGGGCACAGTTCGGCGAAATCGGACAATCCGAGCCGGCGATCGCCCAGTCTTCAAACGAGGCGATCGCGAAAGCGGAGGAATTTGTAAACTTACTGGCAGCGGGCGACTTTGCAGCAGCTTTGACCCGCTACGATACCATTGCCCGAGAAAGCGTTTCGCAACAAACGCTTCAGGATAAATGGCAAGATTTGATTGCCAGGTTTGGCGAGTTCAAAGAATACAATGACAGCCAGCTTCTCAGCGATACCGATACGAATATTGTGGTGCTCACTTCCGAATTCGAACGGGAAACTGTGGATCTGTTGATTATTTTCGATGAAGACGGGGAAATTTATAGTTTTGACTATGGAGAAACCTAGGTTCGGGGGTCGAGGTCAGTAGTCTGTGGCCACAACCACTTGGGCGGGGAAAGGCGGCGGGGGCGGTTCGGTAAAATTAGGGCAAATTGCGGAATTTTATGCAACCCAAACCGCCTGGGAGGCGGGAACGGGAGCGAGCAAGACCTGCCCCTCGACGCGCCCCGGGGTGGGGGTTTAACCGTAGCCTGGGGGAGAAAGACGCCCACCGCCTGGGTTTAAGGTTGGCGCGAAAATTTAACATTGTTTTAAGTGGTTGGGAATGTCAAGAAACGGTGAAATAAGCCATAATAAAAGTAGGGTAATTTATTGGCTTGAATAGGAGAGCCGATTGCCATGACTAGAAACACCGACCGAGTAAATGCCAAACTGAGCAAATTCCAGGCAAGAGTGATGAAAGTAAAAGCTATGCGCCTGGTTAAGAGTCTGGTGCTTGGCTTAATCAATTTGTCTCGCGAGTTTTACACGGCTAGACTGATTCTGCTGAGCGGCGATCGCCCCCCGAAGAAGGTGCAGCATAGCTAAGTGAAAAAGTAGGGCGATTGAACCTAAGTCACCCTCGGGAGCGATCGGCAATGGGGGCGCAAGGGGTTGCACGGGGGGGCGATCGCCCCAGGGCCTTGGTGGCACCCTCGAGTTACAAAAATTAACAACCGATACAGCGGTTTGTCAGGCTCAATGTAGAGTCGGGGAAAAGTTGAGGGGAAAGGCGGGAAAAAAGAGGGAGAATTAGGGGTAAGATCGGAGAGTTGTGTTCTGTAGCAGACGTTGATCGAGCGTTACACCTTGCCCGAGATGGGCGAACTGTGGACTGAAAATTATAAACTGAAAACCTGGCTCCAGGTAGAAATTGCCGTGTGTGAAGCCCAGGCAGAACTGGGATATATTCCAACACAGGCAGTGGAAGAAATCAAGGCGAAGGCGAAATTCGACCCCGATCGCGTGAAAGAAATTGAGGCTGAAGTCCGCCATGATGTGATTGCCTTTTTAACCAACGTGAATGAGCATGTCGGCGATGTCGGACGCTACATTCACCTGGGTTTGACCAGTTCTGACATGCTAGACACAGCCTTAGCGTTGCAGCTAGTGGCGAGTGTGGATGTGTTGTTGGAACCGTTAGAAGATTTAATTCACGCCATTCGGTATCAGGCGCAGCAGCATCGGGATACGGTGCAGATCGGGCGATCGCATGGAATTCATGCCGAACCGATCTCGTTTGGGTTCAAGCTTGCCGGCTGGTTGGCGGAAGTGCTGAGACATCGAGAGCGCCTGGTGCGATTGCGAGGGCAAATTGCCGTGGGCAAGATTTCCGGTGCAGTGGGGACCTATGCCAACGTGGATCCGCAAGTGGAAGCGATCGCCTGTCAGAAACTCGGACTGGAACCGGATCCGGCTTCCACCCAAGTAATTTCGCGCGATCGGCACGCCGACTTCGTACAGCATCTCGCCCTCCTGGCGGCTTCCATCGAGCGATTTGCGGTGGAAATTCGCAACTTGCAGCGGACCGACGTGTTAGAAGTGGAAGAATACTTCGCCAAAGGGCAAAAAGGCTCATCCGCCATGCCCCACAAGCGCAATCCAATCCGTTCCGAGCGTTTGAGCGGGATGGCGAGAATTTTGCGCGGTCATGCGGTGGCAGCATTAGAAAATGTTGCGCTCTGGCACGAGCGAGATATTTCTCACAGCTCCGTGGAACGAGTGATTTTGCCAGATGCTTGCATTATAGCGCATTTCATGGTCGTAGAGATGGCAGATTTGGTTAAAAATCTGCTCGTGTATCCCGAAAACATGAAACGCAACATGAACCTGTACGGCGGGGTAGTGTTTAGTCAGCGCGTGTTGCTCGCCTTAGTGGAAAAAGGAATGAGCCGCGAAGACGCCTATCAGATCGTGCAGTCGAACGCGCATCAAGCGTGGAATCAGCCGGAGGGAGACTTTCACCGATTCATTTGCGAAGACTCGCGGGTGAGCGATCGGTTAACTCCCGAAGAAATCGAGGCATGTTTCGATCCGAAACACCATCTGAAAAACCTCGATCGCATCTATCAGCGCTTCGGGATTTAAACCGGGGTGAGTTTTGAGTTTCAAACGGTGAACTCATCGGTTGAAAATTCAAAACTCAACCCTTATTCTCCAGGGAGGTATAAACGTGAAACTTCGTTCCTTTATCGCTTTAACCCTCGTGATGTTAGCAACCCTCATCGTTATCGGTTGCAGCAGACCCCCCACCGCAGTAGAGCCAACTCAACTCGCCACCGAATCCGGAGAAACCCTGCGTTCTCTAGCAGCAAAACAGGACATGTTCATCGGTTCGGCAGTGCGCCCGCGAGCCTTAAGTGACGAACCTCTTTATCGGGAGGTACTCGCGCGGGAATTTAACATTGTGATGGCAGAACACGTGATGAAATTTGCCCCACTGCATCCCGAGCGCGAGGTTTACGAGTTTAGGGATTCAGATACTACGGTTGAGTTTGCGAAAGAACACGACATGCAGGTTATCGGTCACGTTCTGACCTGGTTTCACGCATTGCCTCGCTGGTTGCGGGAGGGAGACTTTACCCGGGAAGAACTGATGGGCATTCTTCGGGAACATATTAATACCGTGGTGGGTCGCTATCGCGGACAGATTTATGCTTGGGATGTAGTCAACGAACCCCTAGAAGCCGATGGCGCATTGCGAGAAACTCTGTGGTATAAAGGAATCGGTCCGGAATATATCGATCTAGCTTTGCGTTGGACAAAACAAGCCGATCCAGACACCCTGTTGTACATCAACGACTACGGCGAGGGACTCAATTCAAAATCCGACTCCTTTTACAACTTAGCGAAAAGTCTGGTGGAACGGGGGACACCGCTAGATGCCGTGGGGTTTCAAGCCCATATCGGTTTTTTATCCGCGAAAGATGCGGCAGAAGTGGCGGAGAATATGAAACGGTATGCGGATCTGGGGTTAGAGGTATTTATCACCGAAATGGACGTGCCGATTACGATGTTTAAGGGCACCCGAGAAGAACAACTCGCCGCACAGGCCCAGATGTACGAAGATTTTTTGAATGTGTGTATAGAAGCGCCCAATTGCGATACGTTCCTCATGTGGGGATTTACCGATCGCCATTCTTGGCTGACTGGGTTTACGGGCGGCAAGTCTCCCCTGATTTTTGATGAGGCTTATCATCCCAAACCCGCCTACCATGCCATGATGGCAGAACTCAAACAGCATGTCGGTTCGGGGGCAGAATAAGTGTTGTGCATCGGGGTGTGTCATGCGGGGGATAAATCTGCCTGGGAGAGGTGGGTTGAGAGAGCTATCCGTCGGTGGTGCATCATCGCGCTCTACCCGGCCCAACTGCCAACGCAGGGATGAGCACTATACTACTGTTTGCATGGCGATCGCGATTCTTTTTTAGTCATTCCAGTCATTTATATCTGCGTTTTTAGGGATGAGGACACGGTAGTGCCGTGTCCCTGCATGAGGCATGGTATGGTTTTAACACCCCGGATGAGTTTCTCTCACCTGTGCCTTGCCGGCCACCTCAGCCATCACTTGCGTGAGGATGCTGCGCCATTTGGAGATAATGCGGCGGAGAATCGTTTGCTCTGGGGTAACAATTTCAGCGATCGCAAAAGTTTCGAGAGCCTCGATCGCCACAATTCCCCGTGCCAGTGCTGCCAGTCGTTTTCCTGGAGAATTCGGGTCTGTCTCCTCACAAACACCAGCCGCAATTTGTCCCAGACGGGCGATCGCCACGAGCACTTCCGGTCGAATTGTCCCCGAAACCGGGATTAACTCATCTCCCCGAGTTTCATAGAGGGATGCCATATCCGGCGATCGCAGCACATCGGCTGCACCCTGCAACTGAGAAATATCATTATAGCACAAAAACGCCGACAACGCCGCAAAAGATTCGAGAATTTCTTCCCCGCCGGGATAGTCCCGCAGACGCAGCAGATGCGATTTGTAAGCCGAGAAGTCAAACCCGGTTGCATCCAAGGGGTTATCGCCGGACCACTCTGCGAGAATAGCAGCAAAGCGAGTCAGGGGAGTGCGACGGTGCGATCGCCCCCATACAGTGAGAACCCACACCAACCGTTCCGCCACCCGGTTCACCCAATCGCTGCTGCATTCCACCCTTGTATAGCCCAACTCTCCCAATAAAACTTGCCGACTTTCCGGTAAGAGCAACCAATCTTCCGAGCTAATCGGCGGCGAAATATAAGCCTGCAAATCCGGATAGCGAAGCAGAGTATAGAGAAACTGGAGCGGTACCGGATGGGAATGCAAGTAAGCGTGCAACGTTCGCTGAGCCACCCAACGCTGAAACGGGTTGCGGGAGACAGCGGCGATCGCCCGCAGACCTTCTTCTTCATCCGAGTGCAAAAGTCGCAACAGAGACTTGCCACTGTTCGGCACCGGCAACACCATCAACTCATCCCAATATACTGGATGCGATCGCTTGCCCGAGTGGTAACGCCAAGCCCCAGCGAAATTGACCGGGTAAAATATTGCCCGCAAAGCGCCCAAAGCCACCAGCAGATTAAAACTCACTCCCACCTGCCAACCGGCTTTAATCCCAGAGACCAACCGCATTCGGATAGCCGCCGCTGCATTTTGCAAGACAGTGGCCTCAAAGAGAGCAACAGCGGTACCCATTAAGGCAAACAGCGCCAAGCTACCAAATACCGCGATCGCCGTGCGACCTGCAATACCAAACGCAACGAACCAAATCGTGCCCAGAACGATCGCAAACGCGATCGCGATCCAGTCTGCGGGAAGACTCACCGCCGCCGCCATCTGGCGGAACGAAGGCTTAATCGAGATAATATCCGAAAACACAAACGTCCAGGTAAACAGCAAGCTGCCCACTAAACCCAGAAGCAACATAGCGCCCACACTGCCTGTCACGCCGAATGCCATCAAACCGCAAGCCAAAATCGTGGCGCTAGCGAATAGTGCCACCACCAGCATCAAGGCAGCAACCAGCATCCAGCCTACGGTGGACAAGAATAAGATCCGATTAGCAGCAGTGAGAGGAATTTCCCGACCCGAGGCCAGATCCCAGACTTTCGGCATGCGATCGCCCGCCCCAGAAATCGCCCGGGTCCCGTCGGGCGTCACCGCCACGGATCGGACCCACTCCTGATGACCCACCAGGGTATAAAGTTCTGTTCCCGCTTCAATGTCCCACACTTTCAGGGTATGGTCAGAGGAAGCCGAAACCGCTTGCTTTCCGTCTGGGGTTATGGCTATGGCATTCACCCAGCCCCCATGACCTGCTAAAGTGTGCTGTAGAGTGCCCTCAGCCAGGTTCCAGACTTTCACCGTGCGGTCTGCCCCTCCGGAAACGGCCTGCTGTCCGTCTGGCGTCACCACCACCACATTTGCGCCGCCACTATGTGCTTCCAGGGTGTGTAACAAGGTTCCCTCTGGCAGGTTCCAGACCTTCAGGGTACCGTCAGCACTGGCAGAAATGGCGAGTTTTCCGTCGGGAGTGAGCGCCAAGGCGTTGATTCCGCCAGTGTGTCCGGCGAGGGTTGTGAGGACGGTTCCTTGTTGCAAGTTCCAGACTTTCACCGTGCGATCGCCCGATCCCGAGAGGAGAAATTGGCCGTCTGGAGTGACGATCGCCGCATTGACTTGACCCTCGTGCCCTTTCAGGGTTTGCACTTTCGTTCCCTGTTCTAGATTCCAGACGGTGAGGGTGTGGTCAGCACTGGCAGAAATGACTTGCTTGCCATCTGGGGTCACGGCCAAATCGTTGACCCAGCGGCTGTGGTTTTCTAGAGTATGCAGGAGGGTGCCTTGGTTGAAATCCCAGATTTTCACCGAGCGATCGCTTCCCGAGGAAATGGCTTTGTCTCCTGATACCACCGCCATCGCATTAATCCCATTCCGATGACCTTCCAGGGTTCGTACCACTGCCCCGCGCTCTAGATCCCACACTTTTAGACTCGCGCCGTAGCTGAAATCTGCCGTGGATGCGGAGATAGCTTGTTGGTTGGAGATGGCAGTCACGACGTTAATCGAGGCAGTATGGCCTTGTAAGGTGGCGATCGAGTAAAGAACCGCCATCACTCCCACCAATCCCGCCCAGAATAGGCAGGATACGAATGCCATGACATAAAGGTGGCGATAGGGGCGAATTTTGAAGGTGCCGAGGAATTTACGCCATCCGCCTTGGCGGTAAAGGTCCGGCGCGGCTTGATAAAAGTAGCAATTGAGGGCGGTGGGTCGGAAAAACACCCAGTACGCCAGCAACCAATAGTGGCGCGGGTTCAGTGGATTGAGAGATTCCGGTAGTTCACCGCGATAAATGGGAAAGATAGGCATAGGAATTTTTGGGTAAGAGTTCGGTTAGCAGTAGATGCGCCCTTCGGCTCGATACCAGTCTGTCCACAGTATTCCTTGCAATCGGTGGATTTATTCTGTTGGATTTGTGAATTTTATTAAAGCACGATCGCGCGGGGTTGCGCCTGGATGCGCCGTGCAAAGCTCCACTTTGGCTCCTACCCTGGTTGGTTCAAAGCTCCTCGGTGTCTGCTATAACTACCTTGTGGGTGCGAATCGTTCCCGCCAAAGTCAAGGCTGAAATGCCGAAAACGTAAGCGGGGCAAGGAACCTAATGCTTAAAGCC
>NZ_JAJENT010000336.1:0-475 GCF_035615515.1 Phormidium sp. CCY1219 | reverse complement strand
CTGGGAAAGACACACACAGTAATCCACTAGGCTTCAAAACTATCATCAAACCCAGCAATCAAGCCATCAAAACCCACAACAAGAAGATGAAAGAGATAGTAGACTCCAATATCGCAGTACCGCAAGTGGCGTTAATAAGACACCTCAACCCGGTCATCAGAGGGTGGAGCAACTACTGCTCAACAGTAGTGTCTAAGGAAGTCTTTTCTCAAATGGATAACTTATTATATTGGAAGTTAACCAGATGGGGAAACCGAAGACATCCCAACAAAACTGGAAAGTGGGTAGCCAAGAAATACTGGCAAACAATAGGGAATCGGCACTGGGTATTTGCAACACGAGCGGAATCAAATCCAATCAAATTGCAATGCTATGCCGATACTCCAATTGTCAGACATGTTAAAGTCAAAGGCGAGGCCAGCCCATATGACGGCAATCTCAAATACTGGAGTACAAGAATGGGTAAACAACCCGG
>NZ_JAJENT010000335.1:0-4063 GCF_035615515.1 Phormidium sp. CCY1219 | reverse complement strand
GCGATCGCCGACCAGTCTTCACAACGACATGATTTCAGAAATTGGTTTATAAAGCAGCGGTAGGGTGCGTTCCGGCTCCATTCAATCCTTGGATTTTGCCAACAAGATTAAGCGAGCCGGAACGCACCGATTCGGGAACCCAACGACAAATACCAGGATAAATTTACGACCCTTACCAGATTATAGCCCCGGTGCGTTGCGGCAGCTTGTAAATTGTCCCCTTGGTTCGACATGGGTTTGAGCCGCAACGCACCCTACCGTGACTAAACAAACCAGTTTTCAATGGTCAGTCCATCAAAATCAGCATAGTCTGAGACATTACGAGTGGTAGGGTGCGTTACGTCGGTGATAAGTTTTGGGCAAAAACAAACCAATTAACAAGTCCGACGTAACGCACCAAATTTATATAGAGTCAATCAAACATTTTCGGTGCGTTACGCGGGGAATACAATTTACTCGACTTCGGCCCAAAGTTAATTCCCCGCTAACACACCCTACCTGGAAAGCGATCGCCCATATTTACCGAAAAGCGATCGCCCATTACTAAAGGAGAAACTATCATGTCTGAAAGACACCCTTACGACAAAGGCAAACCTGAAAAAGATAAAGCTGAAAAAAATGTCCAAAATGTCACGGAAAAGGACGGATTTCTGTCCCTCGTGGTAAACGAGAACCTCAATGTCCTCGCTGTAATGGCACTGGTTGGGTGAAGGGTTCTTAGATGTAATTCCTGAAATATACCCTGAATTTTTCAGAGTGCGATCGCCTCTTTTTCCCCCGAGAGCGATCGCCCATCTTCCCCCAACCACGCTCTAAAAAAAATCCCACCACTGCATCAACAATGATGCAATTCCCAAAGTCCAAAACGAACCCCAAAAAATGTAGCATTCTGAAAAACAATGAAAATCTTTTTTAGCTCTCAAAACCCCCTACTCAAACTTGCCGCTATCTTAAGCTTATCTGTCACCTTAAATCTCTTTACTCCTAATACAGCCAAAACCCAAACCGTGTCGGAAGCAACATTATCCGATGCGTTAACACAAATCATTCTTCAACAAGCAGCAGAAGACACCAGCTTATCCATTTCTGAATTGCAAATTGAGACTGCTAGTCGTGTAACCTGGCCCAATGGATGTATGGGAATTAGCGGACCTGAAATATTCTGTACCCAAGCATTCGTCGATGGTTGGATAGTAGTCATAACCAGTGGCAGCAATCAATGGACTTACCATACCAACGGTTCTCGTGTTTTACTGAATGACAGTTTACCGAATCGCCAACCAACAGAACAATTGCGATGGGAAGAATGGCAACGACAACTTGAACAACGACGACGTCAGGAGGAATGGCGACGACGATGGGCGAATATTGGTTGGACTCAAGACAACCCAGTGATGCCTACCGTTACCGAACCCGGTACTTGGATATTTGACGATGTACCTTCTGGTCGTTGGGTCGATCCCCCTACTGCTTACGGATTTCGCTATACCATGCTAGAGGATTCTCTGTTTACTGACATCCTCGACTTCCCGATCGCCATTGATGACGATAATTTATTTACCATCTCCGTTGGCGATACCATTCTCGGAGAATTTAGTCCGGGGGAAAGTGTTAATTTTGTTTCATTACTCGGTCACGGGGTTTCCGAATTTGCCATCACCGATATTAACCCCCTTGTCGATCCTGAAGATCCTAGCGCTTTTCCACTCAAAATTGCCTTTAATACCGAACAAGCTGATTTTAAAATGGAAGCGATTCCTGCCCCCACTTCCGTCCCGGAAGGGAGTACATCGATCGCATTATTGGCATTTGGCGCACTGGGTATTTACTCTCGCTTTAAAGGTCACGGTCAATTTAATTAAACAGCGACTCGCAACTTATGCGATCCCAAATCTCCTCTTTCCGAAAGGCGATCGCGCCTACACTAAAATTAAGTTCGCCATCTGTTTTCTACAAAGCAAACACGATTCGGAGAGCATTATCAATTTTTACCAAAACTTCCGGTTCCAGTTCACCTCGAATGGCAACCAAGCGAGAGCGATAGTCAATCGGGCGGGTTTGCAAGCAATCTGCAATAGATTTCTTAGTCAATCCATTCCCTGCTGAGGGCAAAATCTCGATATTTGTTGCGATCTTAGCTTTTTTGTCGCTCCATGCAGTAATTGGGACAACTTGAATGACGGGTACTCGCTCGTTGTAAGTGTTATTCGTAACCACAATACAAGGTCTGATTTTTCCCGTTTCTGAACCTTGAGTGGGGTCAAGATTAACATCAATGATTGTACCCCGGTTGAGCTTTATTCTTTCGGCCATTCTTCTAACCCGGCTTCAGCTAGTGCTTGTAACTCTGGCTCTTCTTCATAGATTTCCGCATAGAGAGCGGCTGATTCCTCTAATTTTGCTGATTCTAAAGCGGATCGCAATCTGTGCAGCGCTGCCATAACAAGTTCTCTCGAATCATGAAACCCATAATCTTGGAACTGTTCGACAAATTCACCAATCGAATCATCCAGTTTAAATGTATATTCTTTCACTTTCTCAATCCTCTCCAACGAAACGTTTCATAAACAACGACTGATTCGCCCGGTGCTATTATAACCACCTCCCGCATCAGGAGTCGGTTCAAACAAGAGCTTATTTTACCATATTTTGTATTCAGCTAACCTCTAGGGCAAAATTCTACGACTGCTCTACTCCAGTTATATCCTAATTCCAGGCACTACAGCCGATCGCCAAGACGCTCACCACCCAGGATAATAGAACTGCAATTACTTTCCAACCCCCATTAACCCAACACTACCATGAACAAACCCCAACAAATCTACCTCGATCGCCCACCCGTCTACCCCGCGCAAATCACCTCATCCGCCGATCTGCGCTGTAACCTTACCGACACCCTCCAAACCCTCCTCCAACAAACCGATCGTACCCTCATCACTCCCTCGAAACCAACCCCCGACTGTGAAACCTTCCTCAACAGTCTCAAAACCAATTTCAACATTTACCAAGCCTCAATGTCGCGCCAATTTGCTGCGGATTTACCCGCCGACATCGAACAAACTGCCCTGAAAGATGAACCCAAAGACTGGTTTATCAAAACTGCCGATTTTGGCGACGACTTCGATCGCGTCCTCCAACACCGCGACGGCGAATTCACTCAACTCTTAGAAGACATTGCCTGCTACCATCAAATCTTCCAACAAGGCTATGACAAAATTATCCTGTTGCGTCCCTCCACTTACACCGGCTATGACATCCAACTCACCGCCGCGATGCAATGTCTGGGCTACACCAAACAGCAATTTCAATTTATTGCGATTCAGCCGATAAAACTCCACGCTTTCCACAAACCCACCCAGCAACTTCATCCGATTCCTGATATTGCCTCGGAGGAACTCATCAAAGCGATCGGGATGGATGCTTTGCGTTGGCACAGTTTTCGCGTCCCCCTCACCGGCGTTGCCCCCATCAATATCAGCACAGCGGGACAACCGACCCCCAAGGATAGTCTCTATCGGGTCAAATCTGCCCATACCCGTTGTTGTCTGCTGCTGCATCAAGCTCACCAGCAAGGCGTTATCCAGCTAAACACTGGAGATAATTGGCAGATTGCGCCTACGCCGATGTCATTGGCAGAGTGCGTTTGGGAGGATGCCAACGCCGCCACTCTCGCCAACCAAGTGCAAGCGACTCCTAAAGTCTTGCAACAAAGTGCTAATGAAATTGCTCCGCATCTGCTTTGCCAGCATTTAGAGGCTGTCAGCGAGACTTGCGATCGCTGGTTCCAGTCTCTTACTCTTACCCCCCTCAATTGTGCCCTGTTATTGGCAACGAAGCAAACTATTTTTGACAGTTTAGAAAATATCTTGGGCATCAAAGCGCCAGAACCGACTGAGGTCAAATAAAGCGTTTTTTTGAGGATTGCGATCGGGCTAAATCCCCCTTGTTGTTCTTACACTTATTTCAGGAGTTCATCTGATGAAGAGTAGTTCGTAGGGTGGGCAGGGTTATAAAATCAGTCGTTCTAGCATCAAATCTAGTGACCCTGCCCACCCTACAAGCT
>NZ_JAJENT010000334.1:0-6316 GCF_035615515.1 Phormidium sp. CCY1219 | reverse complement strand
CATTTCCCCTGGCTCTCATCCCGACGCTCACCAAGCACGGGTAGAGCGCGGGGCTTCCCGCCGAGAAGCTAAATATTAAACGGGATTGATTCGCACCGTGGCCAACGGCGAGAAGGGAGGCCAAGGGTGCCCTCCCACCGCGCCACGCGGCTCCACAATCCTCAGAGTCGAAAATAATAACTCTATTGTTATTCTAACCTCCATTTCCAGAAGGCATGACAATTCTGCGATCGCAGAAAGTAAAGTTTATGTAAACTTCATATTACGATTAGGCTCCATCGCCCCCGGAGGGGTCTGCGGCGGGAGCAGTTTCTTGGCGACAAATCACCCGGTAAACATCCACAGTTTCCTGCCTGCCTTTGAGCGCCAAAGGCCCCCAGGGTTCCACCACAAACTCATCGGGGAGTCTCACCAGGGTTTCTTCCGCAATCAACACCCGACAAATGCTCGACTGACGGTCTTTCTCACAACTTTCCAGCCGGGAAGCAATATTCACGCTATCGCCAATAATACCGTATTCTTGCCGGTCTTTGCCCCCCAAACTGCCCGCCACCACTGGCCCGGTGAAAATGCCCACCCGCATTTGAATCACCGGCAAACCGCGTTGCTGCCAGTAAAGGTTCAGTTCTCCGAGGCGATCGCCCATTGCCAAACCGCAATTCACCGCATTGCGGGCATCTTCAGCAATCTCCAGGTCTGTTTGGCGCGGGATGGGCACCCCAAACGCCGCCATGATGCCATCGCCGGTAAACTTATTAATAATCCCGTGATGTTCTTCCACCACCTGGGTCAGCATGTCCAAATATTCGTTTAACCACTCCATCAGGGCCTCCGGGGGCATCTGTTCGGAAATGGTGCTAAAGTTCTTCAAATCCGTAAATAACATGGTCGCCATCGACTTTTGACCCGGAAGCTTGCCATCCTTGAGCAAGCGATCGCGGTTTTCCCAGAGGGCATCGGCAATTTCGCGGGAGGTACTTTGACCGAGCAGCTTCATCACCATCTGCTGCTGTCGTCCCGCTTGATAGGCGCGATATGCCACCACACCGCCTGCGGCGATCGCAAATGCCACCCCAGGGGTCACCACCGGCACCCAACCGGCTTGGGTAAAAATCCCCCAGCTTATCAGCAATAACGCCCCTTCTCCTATCCCACTGATGGCACTCAAGACGATTGGATGACGAAAGACCCACGCCATCGTCCCCCCCGCCGCCGCCCAACCGATAATCCACACCCATTCTGCCCAATTGGGCCAAAACCAAAATAACCCCCGTCCATCTAGTACCGCACTCAAGATTTGGCTGGTCATCTGGGCGTGAATCACCACCCCCGCCATAAACGGATCGTCCTGGGCGGGGCTGTAGGGGGTGTAGTGCAAGTCGCCGATGCTGGGTGCAATGGTGCCGATCAGCACGATTTTATCTTTCACCCACTCGGGGTTGATGTAGCCCGATTCCACCTCAGACAGCGTGACTTGGCGCGCCACGTTCTCTGGCGAACGGTAATTGATGAGAAGTTGATAGCCTTGGTCATCAATGTGGGTATAGGCCCCGGAGGTGGAACTCAATTGGTTCAATACTGCTTTTCCCCAGAGAATCTCACCCCGGCGGTTGGGGTTGGGTTGCGGGACTAACCCTCGTTCTTCTAAGTACGTCATCGCCAGTTTCAGGGCCAAGGAAAAGTTGGTTTGTCCGTTCTCCACGAAGGTTATTAAACTGCGGCGAATCGGTCCGTCGGGATCGGTAATTAAGTCATTGAAGCTAATCCGTTCCTCGGGAACGCTGGGGGGCGGGTTGACTCCGGGGAAATCATTGCGAATGGCGATCAGGTTCTCGGCGGCGAGTTGTTCGACCATTGCTTGATGTCCCGGAGGTTGGGCTAAGTCTCGATAAATGTCTAAGCCAATCACGGCGGGATCGTATTGTTGCAGTTTGTCGATCGCTCTGGCGAGGGTGCGATCGCTTACGGGCCACTCTCCTTCTTTTTGGATGTCTTGTTCGGTAATGGCGACAATCAGAATGCGCGGATCCGGGGGTTCTGAGGCTCGCCACTGCATCATCCGATCGAACAGCATCAGTTCCCACCGCTGAAACCCCCCAAATTCTCGCACGCCCACGGCTAATCCAGCGGTGCAAAGGGTGGCGATCGCCACCACCGCTACCCCGGTTAGATCCGGCGATCGCTTCTTTATCTGGCGGAAAAACTTAAAAAACACGGATAGTTTCGATGGGGTTAAATGGCTAAGGTTCCGAGGTAAATTTAGCAACGGTGGGTTTCCGGTTTGGGTTGAGTGGGTTGCAGGTATCGAATTCCTCTCGGGGTCTCTCCCCTCCCTTTTGGGTATCAACCGGGTTGAAGTTTCCCCAGGGCAGGGTTTTTTGCCTCAGCTTGCGCGACTGAGAATTGCTTGGCGGCTATGATGGCTGTACGTTTGCCCGATTGGGCGTTGCTTCCCGTGCAATTGCTCCCCTCGGGGTGGAAAATCATCCCCGAGGAGGGGTCTATTGCCTTGAGTGTAGATGCATGGTTTAAAGTATGCCATGTTTCTAAGCCAATGCCGGGGTTTATCCCCTCGATGGCCACACCCCGCTCTGTGCCGGGTTTCTGCTTCAGCCGTCAGGAGTTGACATTTCCTCAAAAATGTGGTAATAGAGATTAAGCTATGGAACCGCTTTATTTGTAGCGGGTCAGTTGCACCCGGTAGCGCTGCTTTTTCGTGGTCTGCACTTCGCCGACTTCTAAGCGTCCTTTCCCGCGAATGGCAATTAAATCTTCGGGTTTGACTTGGTAACTGGGTTGGGTGATTTCTTTCCAGTTCACTCGCACGTCCCCAGAATTGATTAAATCCGCCATTTTGCTGCGCGACATGCCAAATCCGGCGGAGGCGATCGCATCCAATCTCATGGATGCTTCTACGGTGGTGAGTTCTTTTTTCTTCGGTTCGCGAATCTTTAGTTCGCTCAGGGCGATCGCTTGGGTTTTCACCGGCACCGATCGCACCTGGGTGAGGTTCATTTCTAAAAATTCTACCATCTCGGGCACCACGATCGCCTGCGCCCCACGTTCCCCCAATACGATGATGTCCCCGGTTTTTTCCCGCACGATTCCGGTTCCGAGCATAGCACCGAGAAAGTCCCGATGGCTTGCCGGATCGAACAGGAAGTTACCGGCAATGTCCAACGCGGCGATGGGCACGCTGGCTTTATCTAAGGGCAAATCTGCCCGGGCGATCGCCACTCGCTTGCGTTCCGCTTGGGGATAACCTCCCCATGCTACCATATTTATCTCGGTCAGGCGCTCGAATGCCGATTCGATTTCCATCAGTTCCGGCGGCGAAAGAAAGTCCATCGCCACAATTTCCCAGGTTTTAATCGCTTGTTCCGCGCAATCAATGGCCCGCGCCATTGTCTCTCTATTTTCAACGCTTTGCAATAGGTCTTCTTTTGGTAGCATTCGGGTCGCTATTTTTTCTCAACACTATTTTTATTTTATCGCGGCTACGCCTCCAACTTTGCAGGGCTTCCTCGCCTTTTCCCGAGGATGAAATGCCAGTGTTCTCCCCATTCATCCCTCCCCTGCCACTTTCCCCCAATTTGCGCTATATATTATAGGAGCATACTCTTTTTACTTTGCCCGATGGGGCAGGATTTGCCGAATTCTATGAACCGTGATGTCTTAAAACAAGTTACAGACTTATACGATCGCATCGACGAACAAACCGCTTCACTGCAACGCGCTACGGGATTGCACTGTCCCTCGGGATGCGGAAAGTGCTGCGAAAATCCCGAGGTGGAAACTACGGTACTCGAAATGTTGCCTCTGGCGCTGGAGTTGTGGCGTCGCGGCGAAGCATCCGCTTGGTTGGACCGGGTGGCGCAGGTGAATGAGTGCGGCCCTTGCGTGTTTTACTCTCCGGACCCGTTTATCCCCGGGAATGGTCGCTGTTCGGTGTATCCCTGGCGACCCAGTCTGTGTCGGTTGTTTGCTTTCGCTACGGTAAACGATAAGCAGGGAACCCCGCAACTGGCAGCTTGCGTGCGCCACAAAGCAACGATACCCGAGGAGGTGGATCGGGCAAAATCTGCGATCGCTGCCGGTCTAGATGCTGCCAATTTCTCGCACATCTCTACCCAAATCGCTAACCTCGACCCTTCCCTGGGAATCGAACGTTTTCCGATTAATCAAGCTCTGAAGTTGGCTTTACAACGAGTGGGGTTAATCGCTCAATTGGCATTGGAAGACGGTGATGGCGATCGGGTTGCCTAATTCATAAAATTCTTTCCTAGCACCTGCTGAAAACCAAAGCAATAATTGAAACTTGAGAAAACATTCTCTCGTTTTCTCGTTCTCTCCTCTCTCGTTCCCAGGCTCAGCCTGGGAACGCCCCGGACAAGCTATCGCCTACCAGAGAATTTCCCCTAATAATTCCCCCATTTCTTTTAACCAATTAAGGCGGAGAATTGAAATCGCGCTTTCACAAGCTTTCGTCTGCCAACACCAACTATTTTTTACCCAATTAAGGCGGGCGATCGCTCTCCCATTTTACTTCTAATCTTCCCCGCCCAAATCGCAACAAAACTTTATCAAAATTTCCCCAAAACCCCCTTGACAACCGTTCCCCCCTTGACCTATTATATGGATAATGGAAAAGGTGCGCCCCTATATATGCCATGACCGTTTACTGCCTGAATCCCGCCTGCCCGAAACCGGAGAACCCAGAGGGGAATCAATATTGCAATCGCTGCGGCACGCAACTGACGCCGGTATTGCGCGATCGCTATCGCATCGATCGCCCCCTAGGAAGCGGTGGATTTGGCAAAACCTATTTAGCCAAAGATACAGACCGACGGGATGCAGTTTGCGTGGTCAAACAGTTTGCACCCACTGACGGAATGAGCAGCAACCCGCAACTGTTGGAAAAGGCTCTGGAGTTATTTGAACGAGAAGCAGACCGCCTCTTGCACTTAGAAGAACATCCGCAAATTCCCACCCTCTATGCCTATTTCCAACAAAGCAATTATCTGTATTTAGTACAGCAATATATCCCGGGACAAACTTTGCTGGAACAATTCCAAGCTGAGGGCACCTTTGACGAAAGCAAAATTCGCGCACTACTACAAGACTTATTGCCAACTCTCCATTTCATCCACCAGCAAAAAGTCATTCATCGCGATATCAAACCCGAGAACATCATTCGCCGCCGCAGGGATAACAAATTAGTCTTAATTGATTTTGGCGTTGCCAAACAAAGCACTATCACGATGCAAACTCCTCAGAACACCTGCGTGAAAACCAAAGTGGGAACGCCAGGTTACGCCCCAATGGAACAACTGATGCGCGGCGTCGCCTATCCGGCTAGCGATTTATATAGTTTAGCAGTGACTTGCGTGCGGTTAATGACGGGATGTTTCTTAGAATTGGATAGTACCGATAAGCTTTACGACAGCATAGAAGGATGTTGGAAATGGCGAGAACAGTTGCCTTCTGGGGTAGAAATTAGCCAGAATTTGGCTCAGGTATTGGATAAGTTATTATCCGATTATCCAAACCAGCGATATCAGTCAGCGTTGGAAGTATTAGACGCCCTGAATCCGCCGCTAAAATTTAGCTTTGAGGTAATTACTGTCAATCGGTATGGAAAAGCGATCGACCGTCAGCAAAGGGAGGCGGAATATTTTACCGAAGATTTGGGACAAGGAATTGGGTTGGAAATGGTACGCATTCCGGCGGGTACATTTCGCATGGGTTCTCCGGAAACGGAGTCAGGGAGAGATAAGAATGAAAGTCCACAACATCGGGTGAAAGTGCCGGAATTTTTTATAGGCAAATATCCGGTAATACAGGCACAATGGCAAGCAGTGATGGGAAATAATCCCTCCTATTTCATCGGAGAAAATTTACCAGTAGAAAACGTATCCTGGCACGATGCGGTGGAATTTTGTGAGCGAGTGTCCCAAAAAACGGGACGAGTGTATCGCTTACCCAGGGAAGCAGAATGGGAATATGCCTGTCGCGCCGGAACCACCACGCCATTCCATTTCGGGGCAACCATGACCCCAGAATTGGCGAATTATAATGGAAATTATCCCTACGCCAAGGAAGAACAAGGGGAATATCGAAAAAAAACCACGCCGGTGGGGAGTTTTCCGCCCAATGCATTTGGACTATACGATATGCATGGGAATGTCTGGGAATGGTGTCAGGATGTTTGGCATGATAATTACAATGGTGCGCCGTCAGATGGGAGTGCTTGGGATTGGGGAGGAGATTCTGGGTACCGGATGCGGCGTGGAGGGTCTTGGAATTTCATCCCCAG
>NZ_JAJENT010000333.1:0-330 GCF_035615515.1 Phormidium sp. CCY1219 | reverse complement strand
GATTGAGCCGAAGTCGATTGAACTTCGTTTGTCCGCCCGTTCCTGTGGTGACTGGAAGTCCTGTTGCTTTCAAAGCCAACAATGCCCATCGGGTGGAGTTAACGGCAGCCGCATCCCTAGGTGGTGATTGGGTTTGCTTGAGGATGCGACCTAGCAAATCTGGCAGGCGCGATAAAAAATCCCGAATGTCCCCATTGCCTTTGGCTTGATTGCATGAGTGGCAAGCCAGGGTCAGGTTAGACACGCGATCTGCGCCACCCTTAGACCGAGGCTGAATATGCTCAACTTCAAGGGGTACATTTTGAACTCCGCAGTAAGCACAGGTTCTGC
>NZ_JAJENT010000332.1:0-333 GCF_035615515.1 Phormidium sp. CCY1219 | reverse complement strand
GATTGAGCCGAAGTCGATTGAACTTCGTTTGTCCGCCCGTTCCTGTGGTGACTGGAAGTCCTGTTGCTTTCAAAGCCTTGAACAATGCCCATCGGGTGGAGTTAACGGCAGCCGCATCCCTAAGTGGTGATTGGGTTTGCTTGAGGATGCGACCTAGCAAATCTGGCAGGCCCAATAAAAAATCCCGAATGTCCCCATTGCCTTTGGCTTGATTGCATGAGTGGCAAGCCAGGGTCAGGTTAGACAGCCGATCGGAGCCACCCTTAGACCGAGGCTGAATATGCTCAACTTCAAGGGGTACATTTTGAACTCCGCAGTAAGCACAGGTTCTGC
>NZ_JAJENT010000331.1:0-3567 GCF_035615515.1 Phormidium sp. CCY1219 | reverse complement strand
GGTCAATTATTTTGCGGCGCGAGTGAGGGAGGCGGAGCCTCGGGAGGGCCGTTCCCAGGCTGAGCCTGGGAACGAGTAGCCTGGGAACGAGTGGAAATTAGCCCGCGTAGGCGGGCTTTGCTCGCACAGGCGCGACTTCCAGTCGCCACTGTTGCTACCGGCCTAACTTACCCAGAACCCACTGGCGAGATTCCTCAGCCAGATAATACTCGGGTTCGATTTCCAGGGCTTTGTTGTACGCTTCCAGGGCTTCTTCATAGCGTTCGCGAGATTCCAGGGCGATACCCAGTTGGGTCCAAGCGAAGGCATCGCGATCGTCCATTTCCAGGGCATTGTTAAACGATTCGATCGCCTCATCGTAGCGGCGCAATTCATTGAGCGCCACGCCGCGACTGGCCCAGGATTTGCGATCGTTGGGGGTGATTTCCACGGCTTTATCGAAAGAGGCGAGTGCCTCTTGGTAGCGTCGCAACTGAATCAGGGCAATTCCGCGATCGCGCCATCCATCGTAGAAATTCGGCTCGATTTCCAAGGCGCGATCGTAAGCGGCGATCGCATCCCAATAGCGTGCCAAGCCGGCACTGAGGACTGACCCTTTGTTATGCCATGCTTTATAAAATGTCGGTTCGATGTCTAGGGCTGTGTCATACGCATCCAGGGCGTCGTAAAATTCCCGCATACCATACAAAGTGCCGCCTTTTGCATTCCAGGCCAAATAAAACTCGGGGTCGATTTCCAAGGCGCGATCGTAGGAGTCAAAGGCTTCTGGGGCGCGATCGAGTTCGCTGAGCAGGCGACCGCGTTCTACCCACATACCGGGATTTTGCGGATTGCTGGCGAGGCGCTCGTTATAGGCGGCGAGGGCTTGTTCCCGGGCGCGATCGGCCTGTTGCGGACGTTGCAACTTTTCCAGAACCAGCACTTTGCGTTCCCAGAGTTCCGGATTGTTGGGCTGCAATTCCGTGGCGCGGTGGAACTCCGCCAAGGCTTCTTTATCGCGCTGTAGTGCGAGCAGAGAGAGTCCGCGCCCTTTGTGAGCGTTGGGGTCATCCGATCGCAGTTCCAAGGCGCGATCGTGAGCGGCGATCGCTTCTTGATAGCGCTGCAACTGATAGAGTGCCTCGCCGCGATTGTTCCAATATTTGGGATTTTTCGGTTCTAACTTGCTGGCATTTTCATAGGCTACCAAAGCCGAATCGTAGTCCTGCAACAGATAAAGCGCATCGCCGCGACACTTCCATGCCATTGCATAATCCCCGGCGAGCGCGATCGCCTTGTCGCAGTCATTGTGTGCCGCCTCAAATTCCTCCGCCGCCACTTTCTCACTGGCGCGATCGATGAACTCCTGCGCTTTTGCCTGTTGGGCGCGCTGGTGTTGGTAATTGCCAATTCCTAAGATGCTACCGCCGGCGATCGCCACCGCCACCGCCATCTGCCAGGGCTTGACAACGCGCAACTTTTGTGGTATGCGTTGGCTGACCTCGGACTGGTACGGAACCTTTTCCACAGGTTTTTCCACCCCAGGGTTTTCCACAGGGTTTTCCACAGCCCCAACCGGTTCGGGAGCCGGATCCGGGGGAGAAGTGGGCTTGTCCTCGGGAGTCACCGGGGGAGCCACAGGAGCCAGGGAGACCAGTTCTGGGGTTTCCTGCGCCAGCGGGGGATCCACGGGGAGCTGTTGCAAGTCTTCCAACACCTCCTGGGCCGACTGATAGCGTTCGCGAAAATAAGAGCGCACCATTTTATCCAGGATTTCCCCAAACCCTTCACTGACCTGCAGGTGCTTGCGCCAGTTAATTTCCCCGGTTTGCGGATGGGTGCCGAAGTGGTCCGGATAGACTCCCGTCAGTGCTTGCAGGGCGATCGCGCCGAGGGCGTAAATATCGCTATTCGCGCGGGCATTGCCCATCATTTGCTCTTTCGGCATATATCCCGGGGTGCCGATCGGGCTGGAAGTTTTGAGCTGACCTTGGTCGATCGCCAGGGTGGTGAGTTGTTTCACCGAGCCAAAATCCGTGACCATCACTTTGCCATCCTCGCGGCGGCGGATTAAATTGGACGGTTTTAGATTCCCGTGAATGGCGTGGCGATCGTGAACGAAGGTGAGGGTTTCGAGGACGTCTTTGAGTAAGGCGATCGCCTGGGCTTCATCGTAACGCTTGCGCCCCGCGATTTCCGCGCTTATCGGTTCCCCGTCAATTAATTCGTGAACCAAATAAAAGGCCCCATCTTGCTCGAAATCCGCCAACAACCGGGGGATGCGATCGTGGGTGCCTAACTGATGCAGCAGTTGCGCTTCCGTATCGAAAAAGCTTTTTGCTTCCCACCAGGGAAACACATCCCGGCGCAGGGGTTGCAGTTGCACGATCGCGCACCACGGCTGCTCGGCGCGTTGCAAGTCTTCCGCTAAAAATGTTTTGCCAAACTCTCCTTCTCCCAACAGACTGACAATTTGGTAGCGTCCGTCTAATGTTTGTCCCATTTGATGCAAGCTTCTCAGGTCGTGGAGGACCGCCGAGGCATCCGGATAGCGCTCCTCGGGATCCACGCAAATCATTTTGTCCAGAATGCGCCCCAATTGAGGATCCACCATCACCAGATGATGCCAGAGCGCTTGCCCGGTTTTCGGATCCCGTTCCAACTGGCGCGGTGGCAACCCGGTTAAGGCTTGAATCGCACACATCCCCAACGCATATAGGTCGCTATTTAACCGGGGTTTTCCGCTCAGTTGTTCGATGGGGATATAGCCTGCAGTGCCGATCGCCGCCGTCGCTACCTGACCGCGAGAATTTACCGCCAAGGTTTCGATTTCTTTGAGCGCGCCAAAATCCACCAGCAGGAGTTTGCGATCGCTGCTTCGGCGGATTAAATTCGACGGTTTGAGATTGCGGTGAACGATCTGGTGCTGATGCACAAACCCCAATACCTCTAAAACCATGTGCAGAAACGCCATCACCATTCCTTCGCTCCAGCGCTTCCCCGGGGCGATTTCCTGGCTCAGGTCTTCCCCTTCGATGTATTCAAACACCAGATAAAATTTTAGATTATCCTCGAAATAATTTATCAGGCGCGGGATTTGAGGATGAGCGCCGATTTTTTCCAGGATTTTTACCTCCCGCTCAAAGCGGCGACGCGCTTCTTGCAAAATCAGCGGATCTGAACTGTTGGGCTGGAGAATGGCGATCGCGCACAGGGGATTGTCTGGCGATTGCTGAGAATCTTCAGCCAGATAAAGTTTTCCAAAGGCTCCTCGCTTCAGGTCTTTGAGTACCTTGTAGCGCCCTTGGATGATTTGGCCAGTCATGGTGGAGGGGTTCATCAGTTGCATAGCATTCGATCTGCAGCGGAGAAAAAGGGTACAAATTAGCCAGAAGGTAAGCAGGGCAACGGAAAACGCTTTAGCCCCACCATCCGGCTAGGAGATTCAGACAACAAACGGTCTTCGTACAGTGTGCCACCCATTACATCGAAAATAAATGGGCAACAGCAAATTGATACTCCCCGCGCTGAAGACGCGGGGATTCTTAAGCAGTCCAAAACTGAACTCTTAAAGGCATTATCAAAGTG
>NZ_JAJENT010000330.1:0-491 GCF_035615515.1 Phormidium sp. CCY1219 | reverse complement strand
TTCCATCATCTGGGGTGTTATGCCGACGCCTCCATCTTTCCCCCGAGGTACTTTTGCAAGTCGGTGTCAGTGGATTATAAACTCCCTGACCTTTCCCTTCTTCCGTTCCCCGCTTCACTCAGTGGTTCGTGAGTCCAATAAGTGGGGGTGGCTAACGCCGTTGCTCTCGGGAATTTCTTGAATTCCTTTGACTCGGAGCCTGCTGACCTGAGATTTGGTAGCGGTTGTTACCGTTTTCCTCCTCCTTGGCAACCAGATGATAGTTGTCAAGGTTCCTTGGCTTTACGCCTTGGATTCCTTGCCCCGCTTACGTTTTCGGTATTTCAACCTTGACTTTGGCGGGAACGATTCGCACTTTTCGCACTTTTCGCACTTTTCGCACTTTTCGCACTTTTCGCACTTGTAGTTAGATTATAGCCCGGTTTGGCGGGATTGTCGAGTCCCCGAACACAAATTTTTAGATTAGCAGCGCCCCCTCTCCTGAGTAGAAT
>NZ_JAJENT010000329.1:0-2519 GCF_035615515.1 Phormidium sp. CCY1219 | reverse complement strand
AGCCTTTAGGGACTGTTTTCCTTGCCCCGCTTACGTTTCGGGCATTTACCCTCCACTTTTGCGGGAACGAATCGCACACCTACGATCCTCTTGAAGCGATCGCCAATGGGGATCCGAATGGAGCCGCAGTGTTTGCGGCGATGATTCAGGTGCAAAATACGATCGTCCAAACGGCGAAGTTAATCGAGGGTGGAAGCAATATTGACTTGCAGCAACTCGGTCATGCCGCGATCGCTAGCATCGCCAAGATGGTCAAATCTAACAGTTCGGTTGACTTAACCCAACTCGAGACGATCGAGGCCATCGTCCAAGATGCAATCAGTCGGAGTGCCTCTTTCGGTGCGGAAGGGAGTACCGTGAATGCGGAGCAAGTCAGCAGCGTCGCTTCGGCGGCGGCGCAAGTGATGACCCTGGGCAACCAAATCGTCCAAGACACGATCGAAAGTGGTATTCCGTTAAAAGATATGGCCACGGAAATCACCAAAATGCAGGCAGTGGCGGTGGGCCAAATCGCTGTTGGGTTGCCGGAATTGGCAGCAGGTACCTTGCCGGTGGAAGAGTTTCTCGCCAACAATACCAAAGAGGCGATCGAGCAGAAGATGGCAGAAGTGCGAGTGGCAGATCCCACAGTTCGCCCCACCTTCGAGACCCTTTCTCAGGAAGATCTGTTCCGTCCGACCTTCACGAACGAGCTTGACGCCGATTCCCCCAATAGCGCAGGGTTGCCTCTCCAGGAGTTGCCTGCTAGCAGCAACAGCGAAGAATTGAGTGATGATGAGGAGAGTGAAACCGCTCAGCCCCGCAAGCTCTCAATTTTACTCTTCGACCCCGAATACTATCTGGCAGAAAATTTAGACGTTGCGGACGCCGTGGCAAATGGAACGTTCCGCAGCGCTGCCGAACACTTTAGCTTGTTTGGGCTTGCGGAAGGTCGCGCCCCCAGTGAGGTTTTCACGAACCTTTATCTGAGCAATAACCCGGATGTGGCAGATGCCGTTACCAATGGCTCGTTCGGCAGTGGGTTCAAACATTTCATCAAGTTCGGATTTGCTGAAGGTCGCTTCCCTAGCGATGTCTTTAAAGAGTTCGAGATGTTCTATGTGTCGCAATACGCGGATGCCGCCGAGGCCATCGCCAATGGCACATACAGCAATGGTTTGGAACATTTAGTGACCGTCGGTTTCGCGGAAGGTCGCAATCCGTTCCCGCAGTTTGAGGTGCTGACACAAACCTTCAACGCCCAAGACTATCTGTCGCAAAATGCCGATGTTGCCGATGCGGTGGAAAACGGTACCTTCCGTACTGCGATGGAACACTTTCTCTACTACGGCATGTCCGAGGGTCGCGACCCGAGTTTGGCGTTTAGCAATAGTGAGTATCTGGCGAATAACCCGGATGTGGAGTCTGCCGTCAGCGAGGGCGGGTTTGCCAGTGGCTACGTACACTATCTGATGCACGGATTTGCCGAAGGTCGCATCGGGGGCGCGATCGCTGTCAATCCGGGGACGAATTTCAATCTCGGCGATCGCTCCTTACTCGCTGATGAGGAAACGGATCTCGTCACCGGCATGGATGAAAATGCGATCGATGCAGACATGGGTGCGGTTGACCAGCTCATCGGTCAACCCGGTGCCGAAACCTTCACCCTCGGCGATGCCAACCAAGCCTACTATCTCAATAGCGCCGATGGGGATAGTGGCCAGGAATATGCAATTCTCACCGAATTCAATGCCACTGAAGATTCTATCCAGTTGCACGGTTCGGCGGCTGACTATTTCCTTGCGGCTTCTCCAGAAGGCATGCCAACCGGCACGGCAATTTACCGCACCGAGGGCGACAGTGAGGATTTGATTGCCGTGGTTCAGGATGTTTCTGACCTGAGTTTGCAGTCGGATTACTTCAGTTTCGTCTAAGTGAGCTGTAGGGGGTGATGCCTGCGGGCGCAACCCCCGCTCGAAAAGGCGATCGCTGTTTGACGGCGATCGCTTTTTTGCCGGGGTGGTTTCCCGTACAATCCTGCAACCTACCTCTCACTCCACTGAACTCGCCCCCACCGGCGATCGATTCAACAACAATTTTAATGGGATTAATTCTGAATTCCTTTGCCGCGTTTCTTTATTTTATGATATAATAAAAGCCGGACGAGGGGGCAAAACCTGGCAAGTTTGCCAATCTCGCCGAACCCTTTATTGTCCTAACCCCTTGCCTTATGATTCTGCGCCTACTTACCCTACCCGTCACCGCTCCGATTGAGGGCATCGCTTGGATCGGAGAACAACTGCTCGAACGCGCCAATGCAGAACTCGATGACAAAGAAAACTTACAAAAGCGACTGTTAGCCCTCCAGCTTGCTTTCGATTTGGGGGAAATTCCCGAATCGGAATTTGAAGAACAAGAGGAAGAATTATTGCTTGCCATTCAAGAAATGGAAGAGCAAGCCGAAAGTCAGGAACCCCATCCCTAAAGGGAGGGGCTTGGTAAGACTTTATTTTCCCAAGCTCACCTGACCAGAAGACCAG
>NZ_JAJENT010000328.1:0-206 GCF_035615515.1 Phormidium sp. CCY1219 | reverse complement strand
ATTAGGTTTTCGTTACAGATGGATAATTCGCACGCGGTGGGAGTACCCCCGCCATCGCTGGGAACCTCGCTATCGATAGGGGGTAAGGGCGGAAGTGCGCCAGTACCGCCACCGGTACCCCCACCACCGCCACCACCGGTATTTGCTGCATCAACGGTACCGCTAATGGGGAAATTAAAGGGGTTTTCGTCGCTATCGTTGGTGGT
>NZ_JAJENT010000327.1:0-206 GCF_035615515.1 Phormidium sp. CCY1219 | reverse complement strand
ATTAGGTTTTCGTTACAGATGGATAATTCGCACGCGGTGGGAGTACCCCCGCCATCGCTGGGAACCTCGCTATCGATGGGGGGTAAGGGCGGAAGTGCGCCAGTACCGCCACCGGTACCCCCACCACCTCCACCACCGGTATTTGCTGCATCAACGGTACCGCTAATGGGGAAATTAAAGGGGTTTTCGTCGCTATCGTTGGTGGT
>NZ_JAJENT010000326.1:0-297 GCF_035615515.1 Phormidium sp. CCY1219 | reverse complement strand
CAAAACTATAATCAAACCCAGCAAGAAGGCCATCAAAACCCACTACAAGAAACTAAAAGAGATAGTAGACTCCCATATAGCAGTACCGCAAGAGGGGTTAATAAGACGCCTCAACCCGGTCATCAGAGGGTGGAGCAACTACTACTCAACAGTAGTGTCCAAGGAAATCTTCTCTCAAATGGATAACTCGTTATATTGGAAGTTAACCAAATGGGGAAAGCGAAGACATTCCAACAAAACAGGAAAGTGGGTAGCCAAGAAATACTGGCAAACAATAGGGAATCGGCAATGGGTATT
>NZ_JAJENT010000325.1:0-18013 GCF_035615515.1 Phormidium sp. CCY1219 | reverse complement strand
ACCCACAATTTGGCGGCGCAATATTGACAGAGGAGGAAAGCCTGTGTTATGATAATTGGTAACGAAGCTCGATGGTGTAGGCAGGGCTGTTAAGCAAGTTATGCAATGCTTAAGCGCCCTGCCTGAGCCTACTGCTTCATTATACCCCCGGCCACTTTTTTTGTCAACCTTAAACCCACTATTTGGCGGCGCGAGAGTCGGCGAGAGGAGGGGGTGGGAGTTTAGGGAACAGCCGCAAGAACTTCCCAGAAACTCGCTAACGGGGGAAGGGGGAATTGCTCGAACTGACGGTTTACCCAACTGGCGGCTTCTAAACCGGAGTGCAAAGCGGTTTCGATTTGCGCCGTGCCACACCAGTCTCCCGCACAAACCAGGGGGAGGGGTTGGGCGGTACTGAGGACGGGTTTTATCCAGGGACGCTGACAAAAGGCATAGCGCCACAGATCCACTTGAAACGCTTCGGGATCGCGCAACTCGGGGAGACCCAATTCGGCGGTGCGATCGAGGAGTTGGCGGGCGGCGGGTTCCAGGTCCTTGGCGGACCAATACTCGCGGGCGAATGCCGGGGTAGAGTGAAACACGACAACCGGTGGTGAGGAACCTGGGCGCTTGCTGCTATCCCAGCCAATCCAACTGAGGTAAGGGTCTTGGGAAACCACCAGCGATCGCCATTGTACCGGTCTTTGGGCAAACTGAGCCTGACGAGACGCCGGATATACGGCGATCGTGCTGATACAGGGGTCGAACTGGACCGATCGCAAATGGTGCAAAAACCGATCGCCCATCCCCTTGTCAGGAGATTCTAACAAAGTGACCGCTTGCGGGGCGGGAATTGCCACCACTACCGCCTTCGCCGTCACTTCTTCCGGGGTGGAAATTTCCACCTGTCTCCCTTGAGTTAAAAAAGGATTCGCTTCTTCCCCGGTGGCTTTAAGCTGAACGTGCCAGGTGCGATCGCCGGTGGGGGTGAGGGATTCGGCGCGACGGTTCAGCCAAACTTCCAGATGACGGGAGAGAAATTTACCCACTGCATTCATGCCTGTGGGTGGGGCATAATAAGGACACCAGTGAGGCTGAGGAGAAATCTGGCCATCCGAGGCTTGTAGGCGATAAACCGTATCCGTCCAAGGTTCGACAATGCCTTGTTGCGACAGAACCCGCACCAACTGTTGCGACAGGGTGCCCGACGGATCCAAACAGCGAGCGCCGCGATCGGCGCGCAAGCCATAAAACCGCCTGGTGGTGACGCGACCACTGACGCCGCGAGACTTTTCCAGCACCACCACAGTATAACCCAGTTGGCGCAAGCGTTCGGCGCAGGTCAGCCCCGCGATGCCGGCACCAATCACAGCTACATCAAATTCCAGCAAGCGATCGCTCATCAGCTATGAAAAAACCCCTTGTTCGTGAATTCTCGCCAACTGCGGCGCGCAACGCCTAAGGGTGAAAGACAATATTTAGTTAGCGTAAAACAATAGGAGTACAATTACAATAGGGACTGCCACCGATGCAGGGAAAACTCAGACAATTGGGGAGGAGCTTACGTTGGACGAACTGAGAGCAGCACTAGAGTTAGCCACGGAAGAGGAATTACAGCAGATTACGGACATTTTGTTCCGCCGTCGCTTTAATCCCCTAGATTACCTTCAAACGCCAGAACCGCTCGACATCCAGAGTCGCGATCGCGATTTTTGGATTTGTGCCCTGGAACATCGATTTCGCTATCTTGCTGCAGATGGTTTTACCGTACTGCGGGGGTCGAGCGATCGCGTCACCTATCGGCAAACCTTAATCCAGGTTTGTCGTTACTTGAAAATTCCATATTCGCAACAGCTTTCCACCACCGATCTAGAAGCAGAAGTGTTTTTGAACTTACTGGGAAAAACCTGGAAGCAATTGCCCGAGTCGGAACAAAACGCGCTGACCCTGCGGGTACAGCGATCGCTAGCGACGAGCAACATTCCGCAACCCCTACCGCTGTCAGTGCAAAAAGACCCAGTGGGATTGCTCCTGAAAGGGGGCAGCGCTTTGGCAATTAGCTCGGTACTCAAACCGATATTATTGCAACAAATTGCCCGCCAGTTTGCGATTCACTTTGCCAAATATCAGATGGCAAAAAGCGCGTTGGTCCGAGGGGGAACTGTCGCCGCGAGTCAGTTTCAGAATTATGTCACCCTACAAACCGCCAAACGAGGCATGGCATTGAGTGCGGCGCGCTATGGGGCGACGCGAAGCCTGTTGACGGTTGTCGGACCGGTGCTTTGGGGCTGGTTTTTGGCGGATCTGGGGTGGCGGGCGATCGCCACCAATTACGGAAGAATCGTTCCCACGATATTCACCTTGGCGCAAATTCGCCTCACCCGCCAGAGCGAGTGTTGGGAACTGGCGTAAGACAAAGATGAACGATGAAGGATAAACAGGTACCGATGAAGCAAAAAGCTTCATCCCTCATGGGGCGGGGGTCTCGGCATCGCGATCGACAGTTGCAACCCTGGTGGAATTCAGCGCAACTTGGGCTGTTGCTGTTGCCCATGAGTCCCTTGCTGGGAGGGGTGGGTTTGCTCGTGGCAATGGTGGGCACCTGGAAGCAACGTTACCGAGACATTCATCGCCGATGGGTGAATCGAGGATTTGCTATTTTGGCGGTTTGGCTGGCGATCGCCACTGGGTTTTCGGCGGATCCGTCGGTGGCATTGTTGGGGTTATTTAATTTTTTACCGTTTTTTGCATTTTTTGCCGCATTTAGCCTGTTGATCCAAACCCCGGCGCAGATGCGGCGCATTGCCTGGATCGCCGTCGCCACTTCGGTACCGGTGGTAATTATCGGCTTGGGTCAGTTGTTTTGGGGCTGGTCCGGACCGGTGAAGCTGTGGCCGATTTTATACTGGCAACTGGAAGCCACCGGCACGCCTCCGGGTCGCATGGCGTCGGTGTTTGCCTATGCCAATGTGCTGGCGAGTTATTTTTTGATTACCTTTATCCTCGGGTTGGGGTTGTGGTTTGAAACGGCGCGCGGGTGGCGCAAGCTGACTCAGCGCCCAAAACAGACGGAGAAAGTACGCGACCCCCGGGATCCGCGCGTGGTGAAATCCATCGATGTGAATGCTACCGGGCAAGAGGGGAAGGTCTCGGAGCAGTTAATCTTTCTGAGTGTGGCGCTGTTGGGGAATGGATATGCCTTGCTGCTGACGAATTCTCGCAATGGTTGGGCGATCGCCGCGATCGCCGTTTTGGCTTTCGCCCTCTACCACGGTTGGCGGCTGTTGGTGGCTGGATTTTTGGCGGTTCTTAGCATGATTCTGGGGTCGGCGTTTGCGCCGGAACCCCTGCAAAGTTGGCTCAGAGCTATCGTGCCGAGTTATTTCTGGATGCGCTTGTCTGATGAGCTATTTCCGGAACGTCATGTTGCTACTTTAAGGACGACACAGTGGCAGTTTGCCTGGGACATGACCCGCGATCGCCCGCTTACCGGGTGGGGGCTGCGAACGTTCACCGACCTTTACGAAGCGCAAACGCAAGTGTGGATGGGTCATCCCCATAACCTGTTTTTGATGCTCGCGGCGGAAACCGGTATTCCCGCAACCTTGTTGCTGTCGGGATTAGTGGGGTGGGTATTAGCAAAAGCGGTGGTGTTACTCTGGATCTGGCGCGACAATACACCGGAAAACCATCGGGATATCCCTGGGGATTTCCATGAAATAACCGACGATAAATTAATTTTTTTCACTTACTTGGTGGCATTTGGCGCTTGCATTTTGTTTCACCTGTTGGACGTCACTTTGTTCGATTCTCGGGTGAATATTTTGGGGTGGTTGCTGCTAGCTGCTATTTGTGGCGTGACCTATCGTCAGCCCTCGTTTAAAAGTCTCGGGCGGGCTTTCGGATATGAATGACGATGCGCGCCGGGGATTCATCGCCAATGCAGTGGAGAGCTTCACCTTTGATTGAAACCCGGCTTGAGGTTTATTTTTTGCCCTGCAATTTATACAAAAGATTTTCGGGCGGCTGACGATCGCCGATCGCCTCCCTTTTGTTCCGGCGATAGCCCCATCAAATCTTAAAATTATTTTAAATTAATGAGACTGACCATACTCAATCTCTCCTGACCCTGACAAAGGACAAGAGTTCAGGGAATTTACGGAAGTCGCATCCGGGAATCTACGTAACTTTGATTTCTATAAATCCTCGGTTGTGAAACAGCCGGGGTCCGATCTATTCTGACATAGAAGAGCCTCATTCCTTGTTCTTTTGCAATAATTTTTAATCATTATGCAAGCCATTTACCAATTTCCCAACTTGACCGTTACTGAAATTTTTTCCCATATTTACTCGATGGGAACCATTACTCAGCGCGATCGCCAATTTTTGCAACAGGCGCTTTTACAAGAGAGCCTCAGCGAAGAAGAGATCACCATGATCGATCGCCTGGTTTACGCAGTTCGGCGGGGTTGGCTGAAAATGATCGACTAAATTTGACCGGCGATCGAACCGCAGGGTGAATACCCAGCGTCGGTCAAATCCTCAAGTGATTTTTTCCCACACTCCTGTTATGTGGTTTGAATGTTTTGAGAGGCAAAAATCGCAGTGTCCGTTCTCTTCGCCAGATTCAAATGACCTCAATTCCGTTTGCCAACTTTCCCGTCAATTTGTATCGTAGATTACACCCGTAACCTGGCAAGCGGTTAAGCCACTTTTTTTCTGTATCTAAATCATCGTTTTGGCGCACAAGTCAAGCTTAAATCACATCCCAAATGACCCTGATGGCAAGCGTCATTGGGGAGGGGGTCGCGCCGCAAGTTCCATCTCCCACGCCCCAGAACCCGCGCCGTCAGATATCGCTTCGGTTTTTATTGCCCATCGGCGATCGCACGTTATAAAACAGAGCCAAATCAAAACATTAAGCGCAAATCGCAAACCTCAAGACATAGAGGAGGGTTTTAGCCTGCGGGAACTCCTGGGAGGGCCTTACAGCCAGAATTGTCAAATTAAAGCGCAAATCTATTCGGATAGAGTTTTTCAACGCTTGATTCTTGATTGACAACTGGTTAGAGTAAGAATCACATACCCAGGGGAAATGAAGAATGCCGAATAACAAACCCGAAGAGAAAAAGCCAGAAATTCTATCCATTCGCAAGGCTAAAGACAAAGTGGCTCCCGAGGAGGGGGCTGCCGAGTCTAAGTCCGAGGCTGTAGCACCCAAAAAGCCAAAGCCACCCGAGGCTCCTGCTGCGTCTCGATCGCGAGCTTCAGACGAAGGCGATCGCAAGCCCTCACGGAAACGTCCTTACCGAAAACCCAGCGGCCCGCCCTCAATTGATTTGGCCAAGAATTCCGAGGGAGAAGAATTTCATGCGGGAGATGAAATTCTCGTCAACGGGTGCTTCGGTTTGCCCGTCAGTGCCACCATCAATCGTCTCTACCAAGATAGTTCGGGAGAAGCATGGGCGAGCTTTCAGCCAAATGAAGAAGAAGCGGCGAAAGGTGTAGTGGGTGGCTGCGTTCATTCTTCATTCCTTCGTCATTCTTAACTGAGACGTTACTGGCGCTTTAGATAGGGTCTCGGTTCTCCCAAGACGCGCGATCGCCTCCCTCCTAGGGTGTTCAATTCCCTGGAACTCGAAAAAGGCGATCGCGTAGGGATTAACTGCTGCAAAAATCGCGAAGAACGGGTTAACTACCTGTACCTGTCGGTTCTTGGCGGAGGACAGATGAAAGAGACGGCGGGCAAATTCTGCGGGTGTTAAACGATCGCTTTGAGGCTGTGAGCCGCAATGTTTTCCAGAACAACCATCTGTTGAAATAGCTCCTCCTATTCTGGATACACAATCAAATCTTCTGCCACGTCCACTGCGCGATCGTACAGTTGCTTTTGTTTCTCAAATTCTCGTAAAGGCTCTTCATTTTTGGTCAGGAGGTAGCCGCGAACTTGCCGAGCCATGAGTGCTGTTCTCAAAAACATCTGGTCTGTGTGAACTAACACTTGTTGCGCTCGATTGACTTCTTTGAATTTTTCAGCGATATCCTTACCCATTACATAAACTAAGCCAGAAAATCCCACAATTAACAGCACGGGAATCGAAAACCCAGCAAATATCCGACCTCTCAGCTTTAAATTCTTTAACATTTTGACCGTCTCCTGTAACCACAGGTCACCGGTTGAGTCTTACAGTTAGTGTACCCATTGTTAACCGGAGATATCGTTGTTGGGGCTAAGGTTTAAGTTCGCTAAAGACTAAGATTTGTAAAACAAGAGAAATAGGGAGAAAAGCTTATCTGATAGTTAATGGATGGATTAGGTTTGCCCTAACTCCCCCGTAATGATGAGAGTGAAGGGAGGAAACAAACCCAGAGCAATCCAATCTGGGCTGAGAAAAAAGAATGAGTTTTGAGCAGTGAGTTGCAGATGAACTCATGTCTCAAAACTCATTGCAGCATTAGACCTGTAGAAAAACTACAGCCTTTTTAGAAACAATTCTAATAATATCAGCCTGAATCGA
The DNA here is from genome assembly GCF_035615515.1 of Phormidium sp. CCY1219. Taxonomy (GTDB): domain Bacteria; phylum Cyanobacteriota; class Cyanobacteriia; order Cyanobacteriales; family Laspinemataceae; genus CCY1219. The sequence goes on along the minus strand of NZ_JAJENT010000325.1, from coordinate 11,516 downwards.
GCGGCATAAGTAGAGGGATAAAACCGAGTTGGAAATGGCCAAACTGCGGCTTATTGTTGGCGAGAACATCACGGGCGCGATCGCACCAATGAGGTTTAGTTCTGGTTGTTGTCGTTATCGTCGTTATTGTCCGAACCATTCTGCTTTGAAGTATCCTCAGAACGATCTGCGCCAAAGCGTCTTTTGCCACCAAAACGGCTGTTACTGGTGCGCTTGCGAAATCGACGGGCATACTCTTGATTTCGGAGAGCTTTTTCTTTTTTCGGATTGCGGCGTTTTGCCATTCTTACCTCATTTAAACAATTAGCGGTTCCGGGAGTTTGGATCGGTGGCTTTCAGAGTATCGAGCACCAAAAGGGTTCGGGATAGTTGATGAACCTCCGCAGGGCCTCAACAACAGTCGATGGACTGAGATCGGGCATCGAGCTTCCAGAATTTTTGCACAAATAACTATTTTAGCATATCTGCGGTTTGAATCAAATCCCCAAGGAGCTGACTCACGCGCGGGTGCCAAAAGGAGACATTTGTGATTTTTCGCTGGATAATTTCAGGATAGCGGAATTGGGCGATCGCCACAATTTTGTCGGTTCAGGAAACAAGCCGTAAGAGTTTATTCCCCTTCACACCGATGTGCTGCAAATTCCAGCGCTTCTTCCGCAGTAGAAATCCGTCCCTCCACATAGGCAACTTGAATCTCCTCAAGCAGTTGACCGATTTGCGGTCCGCTGGGAATATTCAGTGCTGCCATGATGTCAGTACCGCGCACAAGGGTTTTCGGATGGGCCAAGCGATCGCGCGGATCGAGATAGCGCTCGATGAGCGGACCGATCGCTGCCACTGGCATTTCGGCGGCAACGGCGAGAACTGCTAACGCCGGAAACATTGGCCCGAGGGCGCGGAACAGAAAATACTGCGATCGCAGCGATCGCTGCCCCGGATTCTCTGTTTCCGATTGTATCATTTGCCAACCTTTAATCACTTTCGTCACCGCGCTGATTTGCGCCCTGCCGAACTTAAGCTGCATGAGCTGAGCCTCCGCCTCTTTCGGATCCCAAGGCAGCAGCGCCACCCACTTGGCGATCGCTAAATAGCCGGAAATCTTCAACTTCTGCTGCTGTTCGACACTCAACATCTCCCCCAATTGCGGCCATTTTTGCGCCAACCGCTCCCCTGCTTCATCGATGCGGGTTAAAATAGCCACACCCGCCTCCGTGGCACTGGGCAACCAATAGCGCAGTAAGCCATTTTCCCAAGCCGCCGCCACCCAAGACCCCGCCCCGCTGAGGTTGAGCAGATACCACAGTTCCGCATTCACCCGTTCCGCTGCCACCCGCCGCAAAAACCCCCCCAATTGCGCGATCGCCGCTTCGGTGTCGCGATCGAGGGTAAACCCCAGTTGTGCCCCTTGGCGATAGGCACGTAACAACCGCAAGGGGTCATCTGCCAAATTCGTGGGCGATACCATGCGAATTAAGCGCTGGTGCAGGTCTTCTCGCCCGTTCAGGGGGTCGATCGTCTCCCGGGTGTGAGGATGGTAGGCGATCGCGTTGATGGTGAAATCCCGCCGCCGCAAGTCCCTTTCCAGACTCATTCCCTCCTGCTTGGCAAAATCCACCGTAGCATTCTCAAACACCACCCGGGCGATTTTGCGTTCCGCATCGAGCACCACAAACCCCGCCTTGTAGCGATCGGCAATCTGACGCGCCGTTTTTAATGCCCCTTTTGGCAACACAAAATCTAAATCCAAATACTCCGACTCGCGGTTGAGCAGGGCATCGCGCACCGCACCGCCCACCAAATACGCCTCCGGTGGCAGCAATTCCAAGGCAAATGGCCAACTTTCCGGGGTCAGGGCACAAATAGACTCGCCTGGTTTGTTCATAAAAATCAATCTCGGGGGGTGGTCAATCCATAGGTTGCCTACGCTAGAGTAACAAAAAAGCGATTGGAGTGTTTGCGATGTGCATTTGCATAAACTGCCACTATGTCGATCGCTGCGTGACCTATCACGCAGTGGAACACCAACATCAACAACCCCATTTAACCGAAACCCCCGATTTTGAACCCATCGAACCTTCCATCAATGTCAACATTCGCAATACCGACGATGAGATTCAGATGGAATGGGATGTGGTTGGCTGTGAAAGCTTCAAAGAAGAAATGGGCAAATGGGCGAAATTGCGTCCCGGGGAGTTGGTTCCCACTTAGGGTGTAAACCTCATCAAGTAGAATTCGCCATGCGAATTCCACTGATTCAGTAGAGACGTTCTCCGGAACGTCTCTACACTTTTTTCTTCCCCTTCTATCACCTTTCATTCCCTTTAGCATTTTCTGGCAGCTCCGATAAACAAGTTAACGTCTCAATTCTTAATTTTTAATTCTCAATTCTCCCCCGAAGCGAGTTTGCCATTAAAATAGGGAAAAATAACCATCAAGATTCCTTGCTGCTTTTGTGGGTACCCCCATGACTCTGTGCCTGAATCCCGATTGCCCCAATCCCGAAAATCCCGAAAGCAATAAATTCTGCCAATATTGTGGCGAGAAACTCTTCCTCGATCGCAGTCTCGACCCCACCCAAACTCATTCTTATCGGGCCTTGCAGCGTCTTGGTGCTGGCGGGTTTAGCAAAACCTATCTGGCGGTGGACGAGTCGAAATCGAGCAAACCGCGCTGCATTATCAAACAATTTCGCCAACCGAAGGAAGGCACGCAAAACATTGCCGACCTGTTTCGCGAAGAGGTTGCCCGGTTAACCGAAATTGGCAATCATCCTCAAATTCCCGCAGTGCTGGCATCCTTTAACAGCGGTTCGCAGCAATATGTGGTGCAAGAATTCATCAACGGGCAAAACTTAGGCCAACAATTAAGAAAAAACGGCAATTTCAGCGAAACTAAAATTCGGCAACTGTTAGAAGAACTTCTCCCGGTGCTTTACTTTATCCACCACCACCGTTTAATTCACCGGGATATCAAGCCAGAAAATATCATTTTTTGCCCGTCAAATTATCCTTCTGTCAACAAAAAAAGCCACCTATTTTTGGTTGATTTTGGCGCAGCAAAATATGCCACAAAAACGGCGCTGGCACAAGTGGGCACCCTGATTGGCAGTGCGGAATATACCGCCCCGGAACAACTACGCGGAAAACCTACCTTTGCGAGCGATATCTACAGTTTAGGCGTCACCTGTATCCATCTGCTGACTAATGTTTCTCCCTTCGATTTATTTGATAGTTTAGAAGGGAAATGGATTTGGCAAGATTATTTACTCAATCCGGTGAGCGATTCTCTGGCGCGGATTTTGAATAAAATGCTCGCTTCGGCGGTAAAAAAACGCTATTATTCCGCAGAAGCGGTGCTCAAACAGCTTAATCCCCAGGTGAAATTAACCACCCCCGTCCGGCAAAATAAAGAGGAGGAAAAGCAGGAAGAAACCGCCGGGGAAACGATGTCTCAATCCAGTGTGCCATTGGGGAGAAAAAATCCACCGAACAGGGAACCGAAGTGGAAATGCGTGCGGACATTAAGGCAGGAAAATAGGGCAACGCAGGTGAATGCGATCGCCTTTAGCGCCCAATCGCGCACCCTTGCCAGTGGGAGTTGGGATGGAAGCATTTTACTCTGGGATTTAGGGACTGGGGAATTATTGCAAACCCTGACGGGTCATAACAATGGGGTATTATCCTTAGCGATCGCCCCGGATGGAAAAGTCCTTGCTAGCGGAAGCGCTGACGGGACGATAAAACTCTGGGATTTGTGGCAACTCAGTCCGCGAGAATTGCGCGAGGGGATTGCCCCAGTGGCGACCCATACCCTAACCGGACATACCAGTGTAGTGTCATCGGTGGCGATTTGCCCGGATAAGCAATTATTGGCGAGTGGGAGTCGCGATCGCACCGTAACCTTGTGGACTCTCAATCCGCCAGAGTTGCGATCGACCTTCAGCAGCGAAAACGATCGCGTTACCTGTGTAGCATTCAATCCGAAATGGGCGACTCGCTATCCCCTGCGATCGCATTTTCTCGCCAGCGGGACTGCAGGCGGTACTATTTATTTCTGGCAAACCGATACCGGGGAATTACAATCGGAAATTGCCGCTCATTCCCGGGAAATTTATGCGATCGCCATCAGTCCCGATGGTACCACATTAATCAGCGCCAGTTGGGACAGAACCCTAAAAATTTGGAACCTATCCACCGACGATGAAAGCGACAATTTCACCCCCCAATTGCGAGACACCCTTTGCCCGCATGTGTTGCCCGTAGTTGCGGTAGCAATTCATCCCGATGGCGAAATATTTGCCACCGGCAGTCACGACACCACCGTGCAACTGTGGAACCTAAAAACCACCCAACCGATTGCCATGCTTTCCGGGCATTCTCGCGCCGTAACCTCCGTGGCATTTAGTCCCGATGGAAACACCCTCGCCAGTGCTTCTGGGGATGGGACGGTCAAATTATGGCGGTGTGAATGGTAAGTTTAAAGACTCGGTAAAGGTTGAGGCGATGGAACAGAGAATTACCGCCCAGGGAGACCCGAAAATTATGAGTTATTGTCTCAATACCACCTGTGGGAAACCGCAAAATCCATCCCACTATCGCTACTGTGCCCATTGCGGGGCGAAGTTGCTGCTGCGATCGGGCTATCGCGCCATCAAACCCATCGGCGAGGGAGGATTTGGCCGCACGTTTTTAGCTTTCATAATATCAAACTGCTACAGCTTCCCAGCGGGCAAGAAATCCCCCTTCCTGGCGGTGGGGGAGTGATGTTTTCCGCCTTGGGTGCAAGCGCGATCGCGATTAGCAGAGATGGACAACTTCTCGGATGCGGATGTCACAATGGAACTATCGGTTTGTGGCGGCTCAAAGATAGACAGCAAATCGGTAAATTTACGCCGTTTAATAGTCGGATTGAGGCGATGGCATTTAGTCCTAAAAAACTGGTGATAGCGACTGTCAACAAAAACGGTAATTTATATCTGTTGGACATCCAAACCGAGCATTTGAGGTTTCTCGGCATTCACCCTCGCGTCAATGCGATCGCCTTTAGTCCCGACGGAGAAAATCTTGCTTCCGCCAGCAGTGATGGAACCATTAAACTCTGGCAAGTCAAACGAAGTTTAGAACTGTGCATTCTCAAAGGGTATGGTGAGGATTTGCTTTCCGTCACCTTTAGCCCCGACGGACAAACCATTGCCAGCGGAACCTATCAAAAAATCCATTTATGGCAACTGCGAAAAGGGTTAGGATTGGATATCCTTTTGGGTCATCAAGACTGGGTAACAGCGGTGATTTTTAGCCAAGATGGACGCGAAATGGTGAGTAGTAGCGAAGACGGAATGATTAAAATTTGGCGCGGCGATTAATTGACCAATTGTAGTAAGTTTTACCCTTCAGTTGTCAAGTCAGACCCACCCGAAAAACGCAATCAAAACAATGCAATTAGGGGAGAGTTTCGCGATCGCCCAGGATTCTCGCCGAGAGGGGGAAATTGCCGAGAGAGATAAAATTGCGATCGCCCCATCCACCGAAGAGGTTAAGGCAGTTTGGGAAGGGAAGCCTTACCATAGAACTATTCCTCTGAGTCTTTCCCCTTAAGCCATGACCAAAATCAACTGGCTAGAAATCTCCGAATCTGTGGCCCTGGCGGGGTCAATATTGGGGACTTTCGCCGCCTACGGAACCCAGCAGTTTATCTATGCAGCAGCGCCGCTGACCCTGACGGTGGGGCTGAATATCGCGAACCGAAACCGTTTTAACAAGCAGTTGCGCCAGCAAAATTTCGAAACGTTAACCGGCGAAGTGCATCGCGTCAGCGATCCGCTATCCCAGCGCCTCGAAACCCTAGAGACGCAGACGCAACGAGTCAACCGCCAAACCCAGCAGCAGCTTTCGCAACTGAAAGAGTCTCTGGAAAGCGATCGCGAAGTGGCGATCGCCCGGTTGCAAGAGGCGATCCAATCTCTCCCGCCGATTCCCAACCTCGATCCCATATCCCAACGCCTGAGTGAACTCGAAGCGAGTTTGCAGCAAATGCCGATGCAAACCGACGCCGACATCGAACAACTGCAAGCCGCATTTCGCGCCGAAAACGAAGCGGCGATCGCCCAGATTCATCACGCCCTGGAAAACATTCCGCCAATTCCGAATATCAAACCCATCAGTTTGCGCCTAGAACAACTCGAAACCCTCACCCAAGAAGTCGGGCAAAATACTGACGCGCAATTGGCGCAATTTCAAGAGACATTGCGACAAGAAAACGAAGCAGCGATCGCCCGGATTCATCACGCCCTGGAAAACATTCCGCCGATTGAGAATATGGAGGCGATCGCCCAACGCCTGGAACAACTCGAAACCCTCACCCAAGAACTCCGACAAAATACCGAAGCCCAACTAGCGGAATTTCAAGACAGATTTCGCGCCGAAAACGAAGCAGCGATCGCCCGCATCCAGCAACTCATCCAAACGCTTCCACCCACGGAGAATTTGTCAGCGATTTTACAGCGTCTCGACATTTTAGAACAAGTCCAGAAAGAGGCGATCGCCAACCAAACCCTCGGCGACCAATTATCAGAAAATAGCGTCGAACTCCACCAACTCATCCAATCCTTACCCCCCACTCCCACCATCGATGCCATTCACCAACATCTGGAAAAACTCGACAACTTCACCCAACAACTCCAAACCCAAACCCAACAGCAAATCGAAGACCTAAAAACCTCCCAACGCCAACAACAAGACACCATTCTCGCCCAAGTTCATCAAATTCTCGACCCCATCAACCAGCGCCTTGCCGAGTTTGAATCCCAAGGGCAATCCTCCACTGCGCCCCCAGACTCTCCCCGCGCAGAAACCACACCCATTTCTATCGCGCCGCTTCCCGAACTCACATTAACCGAAACCCCACGGGAAGATTCCCCGAAACAAACAGAAGAAGAAACCGACAGCGAATCGGCAGAAAAACCACCCAAAACCCCCAACTCCCCGCCAAAAGTTCCCTCTCAATATCGCAAAGAAACCTTTTCCCAAAAGCCCTCTGTGCCCACACCGCCTCCCGCTGCCGAAATTCCCGCTGAAGATGAATGGGATATGGAAGAATGGGACGGAGAAGATGAGTGGGAAACCGAGGAAGGATGGGAACCGGAAACCGACGAAAGGGAAGAACCCGAATCGGAAACCGACTGGAGTATTAAGTCGCCCTTGAAGCAATTTCCCAAGCAAGAAAATATCGGGCGGGTTATCGGTGGATTGGAATCTTCTTTCGGAGAAGTAGTCGGGGATATTCAAGGATTTGTGGGCAAATTCATGCGCGAGAAATCCGAACCCGAAACGGCGAAACCCACCGGAGAAGTTGAAAAAGGGTCGCGCCACCAGTGGAAATGCATAAAAACCCTATCCGCACATTTAGAGGCGGTGAATTGTGTGGCCATTAGTCCGAATGGTAAACTGATTGCTAGTGGCGATCGCGACGATACCGTAAGACTTTGGCACCTGCAAACCGGCGAACCTGTTGACAGCTTTAATGGGGAGGATTGGTTCGCCTCGGTGAATGCACTTTGCTTCAGTCCCGATGGCGCTACTCTTGCCTGTGCGATCGGCGATACTATTACCCTGTGGAAGTGGCAAGAAAAGCGCGAAGCTGCCAGTTTTAGCGGACAGTTAGGGTCGATTTATGCAGTGGTATTTCTCCACCATTCCCCACAAATGATTAGTGGCGATGGCAACAGTGCAATTAAAGTGTGGAACCTGGAAAATCGCCAGGGAATCCGCACCTTAACCGGACATCAAGCCGTAGTTTATGCCCTCGCCGTTAGCCCGGATGACCGCTTGTTAATTAGTGGAAGTGAAGACAAGACGGTAAAAATTTGGCAGCTAGAAACCGGGACAGAAATTCATAATTTGAGCGGACATTCAGCCCCGGTCTATTCCCTAGCGATGAGTCCGGATGGCAATATCTTTGCCAGTGGAAGTGCAGATGGTACGATTAAAATTTGGAACCTGAAGACGGGGGAGGAATTGAATACTCTGGAGGGGCATTCCGAGGCGGTGAATGCGATCGCCTTTCATCCCGATGGCGAAACGTTGCTCAGTGCAAGTCACGATAAAACCCTGAAGGTTTGGCATCTGGAAACTTCCGAACTGATAGCCACGCTGAAAGGTCATTCGGCGGCGATTAATTCGGTGGCGGTAAGTTTCAATGGCAAAACCATTGTCACGGGCAGTGAGGACAAAACGCTCAAGGTTTGGCGGATGTAGGGAGGTTAATTTGGCATGGTTTTTGGGTAAATGACCAGGAAGGTGATGGTGGGGAATTCCCACCATATTCAGCCCAATTAATGGCACTAGAATAGGGAGGGTGCAATTGGCGGCTGTTAATTGCCAAACCTACGGCGGAATTCACGTTACTCTAAGGGGACAAAATTGTGCTATGAGCTATTGTTTGAATCCCGATTGCCAGAATCCGCAAAATCCAGAATGCGATCGCTTTTGTCGTCGGTGTGGATCGAAGTTGCTATTGGGCGATCGCTATCGGGCCATTCAACCCATCGGGCAAGGGGGATTTGGCAGAACGTTTCTGGCGCGAGATGAATACAAACCCTCCAAACCGCCCTGCGTCATCAAGCAATTTTTCCCCCAAATGCAACGCAGCAGCAACGCCGACAAAGCAGCAGAAATGTTTCATCGCGAAGCGGTTCGTCTGGATGAATTGGGCAAGCATCCGCAAATTCCCGAACTCCTCGCCCATTTCGATGCAGATAGCTATTCCTATTTGGTTCAAGAATTTATCGAAGGAGAAAATTTACTCACCGAATTGGAAAGCGAGGGCGCTTTTAGCGAAGCCAAAATTCGCGCCCTTCTCGCCGATTTGCTGCCAGTTTTACAATTCGTCCACGAAAATAAAGTGATTCATCGGGATATCAAACCGGAAAATATTATTCGCCGAACCTGTAGTGGGGAAAAAATCGGGGAATTAGTGTTAGTGGATTTTGGGGCGGCGAAGTTTGCCACGGCGACAACTCTGAAAAAAACTGGGACAGTTATCGGTACGGCGGGATATTTCGCCCCGGAACAATTTGTGGGGAAAGCGGTTCCCGCCAGCGATTTGTATTGTTTGGGGGTGACTTGCGCCCAATTGCTCACCGGAATCGCCCCGTTTGAGTTATTTGATATCGCCCACGGTGGGTGGAATTGGCGCAGTTTTGCCCCGGAATCCATTGGGGAAGAATTGGCCCAGCTTCTCGATAAATTACTCGCCTCGAATTTAACGGACCGCTATCAATCGGCGTCTGAGGTATTGGTGGATTTGCAACATCTACCGCCCCTGAAAACTGCTTTTTCCCAAACTCCACCGCGATCGCAACCGCCACCGCCCCCGAAAAATCCTTCGTTTATCGCCCGCGCCATTGGCGGAATGCCCCAAATGATTAAAGGCACGCTTTTGGAGAATTTTGGCAACTACGAAGCTGCGATCGCCGCTTACGATCGCGCTCTTTCTTTTAAACCCAACAATGCCGATGCGTGGTATAAAAAAGCCCGTCTCTGTGCGGAAATCGGCAATGCTGAAGAGGCGTTAGACTGCTTTGAAAAAGCTTTAGAACTCAAACCCCATCGCAGCGACTTGTGGCGCGATCGGGGAATTTTACTTTATCAACTCAAACAATACGATAAAGCCACTTCGAGTTATTTAAAATGCCTGCAATTTAATCCGAAGCAGCCGTTAGTTTGGTTGTTGCTCAGTATGTCAATCAAACAATCGGGCAATGACAAAGAAGCGCAAAATACCTTAGACCAAGGGCTGCAATTGATGCCGAACAATGCCAATGAAAGGGCGGCGATTCTCTGGCAGGCGTGGGAAATTGTGATTAAAAATTAATAGATAGCAGTTCTACCCCAATCGGTTGGTCTGAAAAAATTGTACCATAGAAGAATAAGAGCGATCGCAAACCCGGAATGCGCGATCGCCCATCCTCCATCGCCGCCCTAACACCTAGCGGCTTGAATCGCAACGCACAATGAACGACAATGACAACCCATTCCAAACAACCCCGATACGACGATGCAGTGCTCGGCTGAACAAATGCTGCACCTCCAGGTGCGGCGATATTGGGGGGAATTTTCGGCATCGAAACGCGCCTTGCCACTGACGATATCGCACGCAAAATTGACCCCCTGAAAGACGCATTAAATTACAGTCATGCCGGGTTATAATTGGTGATTGAAAGGTTAAAAGATGAATCGCAACAGGTGCGGCGGATTGCCTTTCATTTGCTCAAGGAACCCAGGGAAGCCAACGCCATTGAAGCAGTACGGAATTTTAATCCTTATCGATATTTTGAATGTCTTTATACGATTTACGCCCATCGAAGTTGGGTTTTTTCTCTGGCATTTAGCCCCACGGGACGGCAAATTGCTAGTGGGAGTAAGGATAAAACAATTAAGCTCTGGGAACGGGATACCGGGCGAAAATTGTAGACCTTAGCCCGCCCGCGTCGGCGGGCGAAAGTCCGTATTTAGCCCTACCCTTCTAGGGTGTGGGTCTTTTCCCCCCCCTAGTATTTGAACTCAAAGTGCTGTACCCTATGGAGTGCATTCTCGATTTTTGCAGCTAGTGCCATTGGATCCAAACCAATACGCGATCGCCATCCACACCAGCAGTCCCCAACTGGGTCTAGCCATTGACAATTTTGCCGGTTCGAACCGCGCCCACAGTTGCGACTTGGGGCGAGAATTGGCCAATCAGTTGCACCTACAGCTTTCTGAATTTATCCAGCCTCAAACTTGGCAGGATTTAGGGTTTATTGCGGTGGCGAAAGGTCCGGGAGGCTTCACCGGCACTCGCATCGGCGTGGTCACCGCCCGCACTCTCGCCCAACAGTTGGACATTCCGTTATTTGCCATTTCCAGTTTGGCTGCACTGGCCTGGTGGAAACAAGGAACACCACCACCAGAACCCACGGCGATCGCCGTGCAAATGCGCGCCCAACGCGGCGAGCTTTTTGTGGCCATTTATTCGGTCAGCGAAACCAACATTATCCCCCTGTTGCCGGATACGGTCATGTCGCCGCAAATGTGGGAAGAAACCCTCGCCAATTGGCCAACCCCTTATCGGGCGATCGAAGTGCCTGCAAATTTGGGGGACTCAGCCCCTAGTTTGCTCCAACTGGCCGATCGCCAATGGCAACAAGGCGCGCGCCCCCATTGGTCCGCAGCGCTTCCCTTTTACGGACAGCATCCCGTCACATCCTCCAGCAATTCCCCCTAGGGCAGACTTGTCCCCTGATTTGCATCCTGGGGTCAGGAACCCCATCCCTAAAGGGAGGGGCTTGGTAAGACTTTATTCTTGCTACGCTCGAATATTTTCCCAAGCTCACCGGACCAGAAGACCAGACTTATCTAAGTTTGGTAGCCGTTAGGGGTAAGAGTTAAATTTCCGACCTGCGGATGCGTGCCAGCCTGTAGCTCTCGAAATTCAACATTTTACAGGTCTAAAAGGGTTAAGCCAGTGTGTTGAATAAAGTA
>NZ_JAJENT010000324.1:0-236 GCF_035615515.1 Phormidium sp. CCY1219 | reverse complement strand
AAGTACCGACCACCTAACAACTTCGAGGCAAACTTTACCCTGGAAACAGGAGACAACCAACTCATGTTCGTACTAGTGGTAGATAAAAACAGAAAACCGCTAAACCCCTGTCATCCGGCAAGGGCAAGAAAATTTCTCAAAGAAGAAAGGGCTGTTGTACTGCGACGCTACCCTTTCACCATCATGTTGAAAGACACAGAAGAGGACTCGTCGGTAAAAAAACCAGAATACAGACT